>JBQTKE010000047.1:0-3461 GCA_052386435.1 Myxococcaceae bacterium | reverse complement strand
ACCTGAACCTCGGAAACTGGCAGAACGCTCTGGATGCCGCGCTGTACATCCACCAAATCAGTCCGACCGAGAGCATGGTGGCTGCCCTCGCTGCGTTCGAGCTCGGTCGCCTCGATGAGGCGCGCGCCTGGTTCATTCATTCCGCACTGAACACGCCGCGCACGGTCGCCATCATCCTCGGCATGAGACTTCTCAAGCCCGAATGCCGAGAGGAGGCGGACGACCACAACGGCGGCGTAACGCTCTTTCGATCTCTCTCCGACTACCTCAAGAAACGGACTCCGGCGTCTCGACGCTTCTTCGCCGATCTCTGGAAGAGCGAAGAGGTGACGGGTTGGCGGAAGGAGCTCGAAGACGCGACCCGTCGCTGGCGCGAAGACCGAGGCGGTAAGGACCGGGCCGCGTTCGACCGGATGACCGAGATGCGCACGCTGGAGTTCGCACAGTCATCAGCGGCACCGCCGGGCGGCCGCAAGTCGAACGCACCGCTCCACCTGGTGCCAGCGACGCGCGGGGCGCCCAATTCGCGGCGCAGCCTCGTACATTGAACCAGTCACCACTGCTGGTCTGCTCATCCTTGGCAGGTATTCACGCGCCCCGATGTCCGGTATGTAGACCGCCAATCGCCAATCGAGGTCATCCGAATGAGCAAACACATCGACCTGAGCCAGTTCTCGGAAGACGAGCTCATCGAGCTCAACCAGAAGATCGTCGAGCGCCTCATGTCGCTCCGGCAGCATCGGCGGTTCGAGGAGATGGCCCGCTTCAATATCGGCGACACGGTCTCGTTCACGCCCGAGCCAGGGAGGGTCATCGTCGGCAAGATCGCCAGGGCCAACACCAAGACCATCACCGTCATCTCGACGAACGGTCAGCGTTGGCGGGTAGCACCCACCTTCCTTTCACACACGACCGACGGACAGCTCTCGGAGCGGGCCGTCGAGCAAGGGCAGCTCTTGTCTCTCGTCCCGAGCGGCGGGACTCGTCGCCCCTGAATCCGGCCCGCCGGACTCCACCGCGCAATCTGGATCTGGAGGGGCGGGGACCAAGGGCAGGCTATGCCCGAGAACCGCGGCGATCGGCCCCCGGAAATGCGGCTGCTCGACCGCTCGAACAGGCGCGGCAGATGTTCCGCTGAACTGACGAACTGACGCTTCACCACTTCAAGGTGGAAGGCACCTCAGGAGCGCTGAATCCCTCAGTTCGGTCCTCGCTCGCCGGGCAGCCGGACGATCGTGCGTTAAAAACATAAGCCGTTGAACTAACTGTGTTTTTCATCTAAACTCATAATCGAGATAAGACAAGCCAGCTTGTCATATTTAAATCTACCGTAGAATAGATAAGCTATGGATATGGAAGCCATGCTCAGTCAGAACCTGCGCCGGATCCGGGACGCGAAGAAGCTGAGCCAGGCCGAAGTGGCCGAGCGCGCGAAGCTGAGCCGTGTCGCGTACGGGAACATCGAGTCTGGTTCCGCGCAGCCGAAGGTGGAGACCCTCCTCAGAATCTCCGAGGTCCTCGGGGTCAAGCTCCAGGACCTCCTCATCCCTACCCGCGCATTGAAGGCCGTGCGCTTCCGCGCGCTCAAGCGGATGACCAGCCGAGAGCAAGTCCTTGTCGAGGTCGTTCGTTGGCTCGAGGACTACGCCGAGCTCGAGAAGATGTTGGGCGAGCGCGTTGAGTTCCGCCTGGACAAGCTCGCGCGAGAGTTCGCCAAGGAACGGCCGAGCGAGGAACGGGCGCGTCTTGCGGCAGCGCGCACGCGACGTGCTCTAGATCTTTCTCCGGACGCCAGCATCCGAGACATCTGTGGCCTGCTCGAAGAGCGTGGCGGAGTGAAGGTGTATCCCCTGCATCTGGCATCGGACGCCTTCTTCGGTCTCTCAGTCGGGAAGGAAGATGGTGGACCCGCGGTCGTCGTTAATGCGTGGGAACGGATTTCGGTCGAAAGATGGATCTTCACCGCCGCTCACGAGCTTGGACACCTCCTGCTTCACCTCTCAGCGTTTGACGTCACGAAAACTGAGGAAGAGCGGGGCGAGGAGGAAGAGGCAAATCAGTTCGCGAGCCACTTCTTGATGCCGAGCGCCGTGTTCCAGCATGAGTGGCAGGAAGCGCGCGGGCTTTCTCTTGTCGACCGCGTGCTCAAGGTGAAGCGGATCTTTCGGGTCAGTTATCGGACCGTGCTCTACCGGCTTTCAGAGCAGGAAGCGTACGGCAAGGCGATCTGGCAGCAGTTCCAGTTCGCGTACAAAGCGAGGTTCGGGCAGTCGCTCCTGAAGAGCGATGAGCCCGAGAGCCTGTCACCTGAGGACTTCAATGCCGCCATGGTCGAGCCGCGTGCGGCCGACGAGCCGAGGCGACTGCACTCTGACGATTTCGTGGAAGACCGTCTCAGCCGGCTCGTTCGGGCGGGGGTCGAACGAGAGCTGATCTCCGTCGGTCGCGCGGCCGAGATCATGAACGTGGACCTGAAGTCCATGCGCGAGCTCATCGCTGCCTGGGTCGAATGACGGCCTATGGGACGATCGCGGAAGGGGGTGCTGATGGACGCGAACGTCCTCATCGATCTGTGCGAGGCAGACCGCACGGTCATTCGCCTCATCTCGGATCATGTCGGCCAAGTTCACGTCCCTCTCCCGATTCTTCGGGAAGAGGTCCGTGACATCGAAGAGGCCGAATACGGCGACTTGGGGATCGTTCCCGTCGATCCTCCCCTTGCACTTGCCACGTCGGCGGCGGTGCGCCGAGCGGGCCTGTCGTTCTACGACCATCTCTGCCTTCTCCTGGCGCAGGAGAACGGCTGGACCTGCGTCACCAACGACGGCCGACTGCGGCGGGAGTGCACCACCGAGAAGGTTCCCGTCCTGTGGGGCCTCGAAACCGTCGCGCTGCTCGTCGAAGACGGCGCGCTCACTCCGCTGAGCGCGCAGGAGATCGCAAAGGCGATTCAGCGCAGCAACCCTCGGTACATCACTGAAGCGGTGATGAACCGATTTCTTCAGCGGATCGGGATCTCGAACAAAAAGGCGCCCCGGAAGCGGCGCAGCGACGAGCCTTGAGCAGAAGTGCATGGTGAGCGGCGCGGATCCCCTGCGCCTGGAAAGGACGGCAGAGTCATGGGCAAGAAGAACGTTCACGTTGTGAAGCATGAAGGCGGCTGGGCCGCGAAAAGGGAAGGCGGTAAGCGCGCCAGCGTCGTTTCCGAGACCCAGAAGGAGGCCATCGACGCGGGGCGCAGAATCGCGCAGCGCGAAGGCTCCGAACTCGTCGTTCATGGACGAGACGGAAAGATCCGCGAGAAGGCATTGGCGCCGGCCAGCACCTGATCCATTTTCTGAGGGCAGCGAGATCCACTCCCCGCGGTGCTCCGCGTAGTTGATGGCCCGGACGAGCTTCTGGATCTCGCTCGTCGTCATCGAGGTGTTGGTGCCGGTCGGGCGCCGCGGAGCGGGTCGCGC
>JBQTKE010000046.1:0-5762 GCA_052386435.1 Myxococcaceae bacterium | reverse complement strand
CGGCAAGCGAATGGCGTGGGTGACCATCGAGGACCTCTCCGGCCATCTGGAGATCGTCTGCTTCCCTGGAAAAGAGAGCGGCCGTTCCGTGATGGGCAAGGATGGCAAGTGGACCAAGGGAGGTCCCAAGCCCGGCTTCGAAAACTGGGAGAATTTGCTCAAGAGCGACGACCCGCTGTTGGTGACTGGCACCGTCCAGATCAACAACCGCGACGAAGCGAGCCCCCAGGCCGAGCTCATCGTCGACGAGATTCAGTCGCTCAAGGAAGTCCGAGAGAAGAGAGTGAAGCGCATGGAGCTGAGGTTGAGAGCCGACCTCATCACCGACGAACGCCTAGGCAAGCTCAACGAGCTCACCAAGCAGTACGCCGGAGCGACCCCAGTCGCCGTGAGCATCGTGTTGCCAGGAGAAGCCGAAGCCCTCATCGGAAACACCGCACTAAAGGTCTCCGTCTCCGACGAGCTGATCGCCGCCGTGGACAAACTCTTCGGCCAGAAAGTCGTAGAGCTGGGCTGAGCCGAGAGCAAGACCACGAGAAACGAAAGCGGGTGCGGAAGCCGAAAAACGTGCCCAGGCCCGGTTCGCGAAAATGTCGTGAAATGAACTCGCGAAAGACGAGGGCGGCCAGGACGAAAAGCCCTGACCGCCGCCTCTGGTCACTTCGTTACTGGAAGAAGCTCGAAGGGAACCCGCTGCTGCTCTCCGAGTCCTTGAACGTCTTATCCTCGGTAGTCTCGGGCAGGTTGTTGTCCGCCGTATGGTTGAGGATGAGGTCCTTGGCGAAGTCCGTTATTTCGAGCTCGCTCATTCCCCCGTCGGGGTTGTTCGTCGTCCCACCGTCCGGCAGCTTGTAGCCACCGTCCTCTGTGTTGTTGCCACCGCGGTTGCAACCACTGACCACGAGCGCCAGGGCACCGGCGCAGAAGAACGCTCGGAGCGCGCTCATGGGGTAGACGTCCCGTCGCCGTTGGCGCCCGGCTTCGGAGCGCCGACATAGGGGAACGTCGTGGCGAACGTCACGCCCTCCTGCGCCACGGCGTCATGGAAGGCCACGTTGCGCGACGGCGCGTCCGTGTCGTTCGTGTACAGGTAGCCCATGGCGACGCGCAGCTCGATGTCGACCACGTCGTCGATGGGGCGGCGGCCGTTGGGGAAGCCTGCCACGTCACACCCGGCGGCCATGGTGTTGAGCACTCCGTTGACGAAGCAGCCTGCCGCGCCGAGTGGATTCTGACTGCCTGCGGCAGTGGCCGGCAGGTCCGTGTTGAGCCGCACGTACTCCGCTGTGGCCCCGTTGGCGTTCACGTTGGGAACGCCGGTGAGGAACGCCGCCACCAGATCGGCCCGCGGGAACTTCGTGGGTGCCTTCACCGTCGGCCCGAAGAGCACTTCAATCAAGGCGGGCAGGGTGGGGTTGGTGACATAGGTGAGGAACTGCGTGTCGTCCTTGGGCTCAGAGGAGTTCCAGCGGTCCTTGTCCTTGAGACCAATCACGATTTCGTTCACCAGCGGCATGCCGAGACGGGAGACCTGGACCCAAGCGCCACCTTCACGTGAAGGCCGTGCGTAGGTTGCCGCCGGATTGATCACGCGCGCCTGGCGGACGGAAGCCGTTTGCCATCCGCCGATGATCTTCTGCGTCCCCTGAACCAGACACGTGGTCGGCACTTCGACCGCAATGCTGGTGATGCTCTTGTCAGCCATCGGGTTGGGGACGGCGTTCCGCTGAGCATTGTTGGTGATCACACCGGCTGGTGCGTCCACCAGGTCGAACACCGTACCCAGGTTCACCGCGAAGGACTCCGCGCGCTGACCGACGAACACCTTACCGGGGGTGGCGCAGCCCGGGATGTTGACGTTGTAGATGTACTGGTTCGCGTACGCGGCGTAGGCCGTCACGGCCGCTGCACGGTCCGGGGCAGTCAGGCTGCTGAATGACTTCGCACCGATGAAGTCCACCGGCTTAGTGAAGACCTTGCTACCACCCGCCGCGTTGGTCACGTCTTCGGCGGTGCCTGTCCGGCGGTTGTTCCGGACGACCTTGACGGTATACGTCTCCGCGAGGTTGAGCTTGCTCTGATCCGCCGCGGTGATCACACCCGCGTTGATGAGCGGAATGGCCACGTCGACGGTGCCGCCGTCTCCTTTGGAGATGGGAAGCGCCACGCCGTTGTTGCTGTTGGCGAGCGTGTTGTTGAAGCGGAACTGGAAGGTGAGGTCTTCCATCGCGTCGTTGTTGTTGTCGATGTGGATCTCGTAAAGCGCTTCCGGATCCATCGAGAAGTAGTTCGGCCCGCCCATGGGATCCTGGAAGGGTTGATAGTTCGCGATGAACGTGGTGAACGCCGCCCGTCCAGTCTCGTACGACCGGAACATGTAGAAGTCGGTGCTGTCGACCTTGGGGTTCTTCGTGATGAAAGGTGCTTCCCGGTGGCTGGAGGCGAACGACGCAATGGATGCCATCGCGAGCGCTCCCGCCGCGATGCCCCCTAACCGCATTTTGCTTTTCATTGAGCTGCTCCTGTTCGGGTCAAGTTGCTGTTGCGGTGCGGCACACTGCTCGTCTTGCGTGAACGGCCACACGCCAGACGTCCTTCTTCAATCGCGGGTGAAGTCTTTTGAAAGCTTGCGCGCTGTGGCGGAGGCGCGTTCACCCGGAGGCGACTGCAGCAGCGCCAGAGTGGTCTTCTTGTTGAGAAACACCTCGCGACCCTTGATCGCGCTGAAGGCAGAGGCCGACAGCTCCCGGCCCTTCTTCGCAGCCGCTTCGTCCGCGTATTCGCAGATAGACAACGAGACGTCCTCTTCGAGCGTAGCGCCCACGCAGTAGATGGCGCCCACCGGCGAAGCCAGGTGCTGGCCCAGGGTCTTGAGGGTGAAGCCGTCCTTCTTGATCAGCTCCAGGATCGCTTCCGCGGTGGGCGTGCCGGTGGGACGCGAAGCAGACTCTCGGGCCATCCGCTCGGTGAGGGACAGCGCGCTGGTCGGCACCGGGGTGGGGCCCACCACCGCAGCCACCGCTGGTACCTCTTTGCTCTGCGCCGCCGGCTGCGGCTCCGACATCTTGAGGCATCCCGGGAGCGCGAGGGAACAGAGAACGGACAGATGGAGCTTCAAGAGCGCTACCTCCTAAAATGGGAATGGGGAAATAAGCGTGGCGCGCTCGGCGAACCAGACCGAAGCGATGGCAACGATTGCCAATGAACCTCCGAAGAGCATCACCCTTCGGTAGAAGACAGAGCTCCTGACAAAGTAGGCGAGCGGAAGGAACACGAGCACGCAGGCCAGCTGGCCGAGCTCCACTCCGACGTTGAAACCGAAGAGCCCCACCAACAGTGCACGGCCCTGAAGACCGAGGTCGGACAAGGCGGAAGAGAACCCGAAGCCGTGCAGGAGACCCAAGGCGAGCGCGGCCACCCACCGGTTCTCTCTGAGGAGCGGATAGATGTTGTTGGCGGCAGCCAAGACCACGGAAGCGGCGATTGCGGACTCCACCAGTCGCGAGGGCAGTGAGACGAATCCCAGCGCCGAAGCAGACAGCGTAAGCGAGTGCGCCACAGTGAAGGCCGTGACGATCTTGAAGACGTCTGCTGCGACGCTTTTGAACCCGCGAACGGCGACCCACCCCTGTACTGGATCCCGCCGGACCACCGAGGGGAGCAGCAGCGCCAGCAGGAAGAGCAAGTGGTCAATCCCGGCCCAGATGTGCTCAACGCCGGAAACGACCATGCCGCCGAAGCCAGCCCAAGCGGACGTTGAAGCGACGGGAACGTCCAGCGTGTGGTGGTCGCGCGAGAGGACGTAGGTTGCCGAACGGTCGGCAGCACCGATCTGGACAACGCCGCGGTGCTGCGGATCCACGTTGAAGAAGGCCCGGTAGTCGACGTGGACTCCCTTTTCGGCAGGGCACGCCGACTTCCATTCCAGCACCGCATAGGTCCCGTCTGAATGGCGGGCCAGACGCAGGGGCGCGTAGCGCGGCGAACAGCCCGTGCCGTCCGCCGCCTGAACGACCAGCCCGGATGAAGCGAACGAAAGCAGTCGCTTTTCTTGGGAGCGGATCTCCTGCCAGGTGAGGTTCCCGTCACCGTTGGCATCCAGCGCGAGCACCTGATCCAGGTCCCGCAAGGCCAGGTCCCAACGGGCAGTCAGCCCCTCCCCAGCGTCGAGACTGAGGTAGCTGTCGCTGGGCTTATGCGCCCAGGCGGCGGTCGCGATCCAACAGAGGCCTACGAAGAGCGTTCGCTTCAATGATCACCCAGCGCGTTTAAGGCCCAGGCGTCCGTGCTCTGGGCACCCCGGATCCGCGTCGCCACGTCCGCGGCATCTGCCGGCCTCCCCACTGCGGCGGCTGCCTCCAACAGGAGACGGGCATCCCACGGCTCCTTCTGGATCTTCCAATTGTCGCGGGCGAGCGCGAGGGCGCGTCGCGGATCGTTGAGCACGTGCAAGGCGAAGCGGGCCTCCTCACGGCGGTGGACGGTGTCACCACGGCGGTGAGACGCCTGGTAGCGGGATTCGAGCAGCTCCGTGTCCTGCTCGGCGGCGGCCATCCCCAACCGTTTCTCCGCGAGGACCTTGCGCAGCAGCAGCCCATCGTCATGGGGCTTGTCCGCAACCCAGCCGAGCGCTTCCTTTTCCCGGTGCTGGTCGAGCAGGAAGTCCGCATAGGCGCCGCGCGTGTAGCTGTCGTCGGGTTCGCGGCGCAGTGCTTCTGTGAAGTGGTGGGTGGCTTCCGTGGCGTCGCCCGCGCGCGCAGCGATCTCCGCGAAGGTGGAATGGATCCAAGCCTGGAGCTCTGGCGTCGGCGGCTCCCTGGCGGCCAGGGAGACATAGCGGGCATAGGCAACGCGCGAGCGTCCTTGCATGCTTTCAACTTCCGCAGTGCAAGTGGTGGACACCCATGCAGGCGCGAGGGGTTGGAGCGCTTCGCAGTCCTTGACCGCCAGAGCATCCCGACCGGTGACGGACAGCACGGTCGCGCGCGTCAGGCGGGCCTGGGCGTCGTCGGGTCTGGCCCGCACCACGGCGTTCAAATCCTCAAGTGCCTCATCGAACTGGTGGGAGCTCTGCCGGATGGTCGCGCGCAGCAGCTGGACGTCCGGCGGCGGCGTGGGCGCGAGCCAGTAATGACCCAGCGCCGCTTCCGCGTAACTCAGATGCCGAGGATCCGCGGTCTTCCGTGCCTGACGAAGCTCCAGCCGAGCAAGCTTCAAGGCGGTGTCGAGATCCTGGGGATCCTTGGCCAGCGCTTCGCGCAGCGACTGTCTCAGCTGTTCGTCCCGGTCGAGCTTTCTCGAAGCCACGCGCTCCACGATCTCTGCGTCGGAAGCCGGGAGGAACGTGGCATGGCTCTTCACGCGTGTGGCCCCCACCGCCGCGAAGAGCGCAGCCAACATCACCAGGCAGACGAGCAGGGGGCAGGCAAACCGGGAGGCCATGCTGCTCCCTACGTTGCCGCCGACGGACCAGATTCAGGTTTCTTCGAAGTATGTCGTCGACGCGACGGACTTTGCGACGGACTTCCGGAAATGGCGGGATCACTGTTCAACCGATTGAGCCGCCATGGCTCTCCCGCTCAATCCACGTTCACCGGCGTGACGTTCCAAATGTCTTTTGCATACTCGCGGATGCTGCGATCCGACGAAAAGCGACCCACGCGAGCGACGTTGAGGATGCACTTCTTCGTCCAGCCATCCGTGTCGTGATACGCGCGAGCGACTTCTTCCTGCGCCTTCACATACGCAGCGAAATCCGCGAG
>JBQTKE010000045.1:0-4356 GCA_052386435.1 Myxococcaceae bacterium | reverse complement strand
AGCGAGCAAACTGGGCAGCCCAGGGGACCTGCTCGACGCGGACGCCACAGCTTCGGCATTCAACTCGCCGAGGGGCGTACCTCAACCAGGTAACCGTCCGACCAAACGCGAGATGCCGCCATTTGCGTTGCGGGCTCTGGTCGTAGGCGGGCGCTCGCTTCCCGCATCCACCACAACGTGGTTTTCGCCAGATCGGCTTGGCATCCACCACCATCAACTGCAAATAGAGCCGGAAAGAATGGAACGCTTCTGGCGCACGCTCCGCGAGGCTGCCTGGACTTCCTAGGCAGCCTCACCTCGCTGCACGACGTCAACGTCCGCCTCTGGGCCTTTCTCGACACGCACTACCACCAGGCTCCTCACGCTGGGTTCTTCGGCAAGTCTCCGGCCTCGGTGTTCCATGCGGCGCCGCCCGCGGTGGACGAGCTCGATGAAGCCAAGTTGCGCGATGCGCTCACCACCCGCGAGCGAAGGCGGGTGCGGCGCGACACCACCGTCCGCATCGGCGGGAAGGACTACGAGCTCGACGGCGGCCATCTCTCCGGCCGCATCGTCACCCTCTGCCGGTGCCTGGTGGATTTGAACGAGCTTCCCTGGGTCGAATTCGAGGGTAAGCGGCTCGACGTCCACCCGGTCGACCCGGTGAAGAACTCCCGTCGGAAGCGGCCACAGCGCCGACAAGCGCAGCACGACGAATCCGTGCCCCGGCATCCCGCGCTTGACCCGCCCAAGGCCCTGCTCGACCGGACCCTGGGTCGTCGCCCTCGCGGCCAGCGAGGTGAGTCATGAGTCCTTCCTACCTCGCGCACTTCCAAATTTGGTTTACGCGGAAGGCCCCTCAATGACAAGGGCGCCGGAAGGCTTGTGAACCAAGGAAACTCGTGCCTGAATCGTGTTGTCTCGCTCAAGGGCGAGATACCGCTCCGCAACAGGTGGCAAGGAGCTGCTAAGTATTGGGCCCCGAGATCGCAGCTGCATCCCACCGACGCGGCAGGCGGACAACGATGGTGTGATCAGGCAGACGGACCCAGTAGGCGGTGGACTTGCCCTGAAACGCGCCTGATTCGTCAAACACATAGAGCGTGCTCTCGGAGTCATCCTGCTGCTCGATCGCGAGAGACTTTGCTCCGTCCTGCTCAAGCACGAAGAACTTGGGCGGAGACACGAAGATGCCATCCGCCTGCGCGAGGAGCTTTTCGAAAAGGCTCTGCGGGGCAGCCGGCGCGCTCGCGATGTCGGCCTCCGCCAGGTTGGCGGTGTCCACGTTCTCCCACAGAGTTGCGGGAGAGCTCTTCGCCGGCAGTGGGCACTGGCCTGCACTCTGGCAATCGAGCAGAGCTTCCAGAGCGTCCTTTGCGGGACCCGTCAAACGGGCTTCGGGCGCAACCGAGTACACCAGTCCGGACACTCTCTCTCGATAGCGGTCCGCTTCAAACATGTCCTGGCAATGGGGAGCGATGAGCGTCTCGACTTCTTGTGCCGTGACAACACCGTCTTGGACTGCCTCATCGAACCTGCGGTGGGCGAGTGCCAAGGTACCGCCAGCGGTGACCTGTTCGCGGTCGGCTTGAGGGCGTGACTTGCGCACGTCCTTCACCACGGCGAAGACTTCTCCCGAGAGCAAGGTGTTGGGCCGCTCCACAATCCGGTAGCCAGGGGGAAGCGCAGCGCGCAGGGCTGCGACGGTAGCGGCTGGATCCATGCCTGACGAGAGCGGCACCGACACCTTACGCCCGTCGAAGCTCAGCTCGGCGAAGGAGGGGACGACGCCATTCCCGTCTGCAGTGCCGCTGACGATGATGTCTCCATTGTCGATGGAGAGGTGCTGAGTGGCGTCATTGCTTGAGGCCTGAACGCTAAGCCCGACCTTGGCCGGGAGGGAGACGGGGGACTTCGAAGACGGGATGGGACTGGCAGACATGACTGAGCTCCTTTGAGCGTGAGTTGTTGCGCGCACGCACGGGGTACACCCGCCAGGCCCCGGCGAGTGCAATGAATTCCCCGACGAACGACGACGTTTAGATCTTCTGCTCAATCCGGACCGGGACCCTCAATTCTTCCGGGAGCGCGTCCGAGAGGTCCATCGCCTTTTGAAACTGTTCGCGAGTGGGACCATGGACAATCGTGAGGCCCATCTGATCGCTCCGCAGGCTCATTCCTTCAGCCTCGACCTTGGGCTTCAGAAACGCCTCAGCCTTCTCCAGCCGTTGTGGATTGGGCGGAACAGGAGTTGCCTTGAGCGCAGCGATTGACGGAAGAGCGAGATCCGTCGTCGCTAGTAGCTAGTTGGAAGAGATCCCGCGCGCTTTGCGCGGCGTAGTACTCGCCCGCGCTGGCGGCAAAGTAGCCTTCGACCAGCTCCCGCTTTTCGGTGGGGTCAACGGAACCGTCTTCTGTCGCGGCATCCAATGCGACCGGCAGCTCGTTCTCCGTCACGATGAAGCCCTGCTCGCTGCTGGATTTGCGGGACTCCGCGTAGGCATTCCGAATTCCAATCGTATTGCTCATGACCTGCTCCCATTTTGGAAAGTGCTGGAGGAGTTCTCGGCCGTAAGTGGTGGTGAGTTTCTCAAACACGTATAAGTCGTTTTAATACGCAGGCGTCAAGCAAATCCATCCACTGAAATACACTCGCTTCTGGATTATGTGTCTCTGCAATATGGTCCAGTTGCCCTCTCTCGAAACTCTCCGCTGCTTCATCGCCGCCACGAATGCGAAGTCCTTTCGTGCCGCGGCGAAGCAGGTCGCACTGACGCCCGCTGCCTTCGGGCAACGCATTCGCCAACTCGAAGAGCAAGTTGGATTGCCCTTGTTTGCCCGAACCACGCGCTCGATGGAGCTGACGGCGGCAGGCAGAGCTCTAATCGAGAAGGCGAAGGTGACCGTTGAAGCGGCAGAGGCGTGTCTCCGGATTGGAGAGACGAAAGAGACCGACCTTCCGTTGGAACTCACCCTCGGTACCCGTTACGAGCTTGGGCTCTCCTATCTGCTCCCGCTCCACGCGAAGATCGTGCAGCGGATGCCTGCGCTCACCTTGCACTTCTACTTTGGCTCCGGACCCGACCTTCTCAATCGGGTCCGCTCGCGAGAGATCGCGGCCGCGATCACCTCATCCCGAATTTCTGAAACTGCGCTCGACTTCATTCCCCTGCACCGCGAAGACTACGTTTTTGTCGGCGCCGCGAAGCTTCTCAAACGCGTGCCACTTCAACGACCGGAGCACGCTGCCGATCACACGCTGATCGACGCCGGCACGGACTTGCCGCTTTTTCGCTACTGGCAAGATGGCGGAGGGTGGCAAGATCAACTCGAGCTCCGAAGGACACTCGTCTTCGGTTCCAGTGAAGCATGCAGGCGCATGGTGCTTGAAGGATTGGGAGTCGGCGTGCTGCCTCTCTATATGGTTGCAACGGATCTCAAGCGTGGACGACTGCGCCGACTCTTCCCGGCTGTGGCGGCCAAGTCCGACTTCTTCCGCTTCATCTTCCGCGCAGACACGCCGCATCGACCTGCATTCGAGCGAATCTGCGCGACGCTCGCAGAATCCCCGCTTCGTTGAGCAATCCCAAACATGCCCCGACGATGAATCGGAGGAGAGGAAAAAGAGTGCGACCAGGAAATCCTGGTCCGATAGGAGGGGAGATGAGGTAGCGCCCTGAAAGTCGGTAAGTCGTCCCTCGGGTGCGAAACCCGACCGGTCAAAGCTGAGCCCAGCGAACCGAAGCAAGCCTTGCGACGGTGGCGGGTAACCACACCGGCGATGCGTAGGCGTGCGAAGTAGCAGGCCGCGGAAGTACAGCCTCGAAAACTCAGTACCAGGAGCCGAGGGTCTTGTTTTGCCTGAAGGCAGCAGCACCAACCGCCAACCAGCCAGGGCGAGGGTGGTTTTGGCGCAACTGGCGGGGTCTCCGCTCGCGGCAAGCACGAAGAGGACGACCCAGAAACCTGGGAGAGCCCTTGCTCTCCACGAGGCAGACGGGAAACAGGAACGGAGACCCGTACCCCAATTCTCCGACGCTGGCGCGTCAGCGGGCGCGTGCGCCACTCGGTCAAGAAAAAAAGAGCCCGCCTCGGGGTAGGCCATATGCGAGGCTACCGTTCCGGCAAGTGTGACCGACAGGGTCGAAGGCGCCACGTAGGGTCCCCCGGCAGAACAACCGCCGAGAGGAGCACGCGTGATGGTCGATTCGTTGGAGGAGCTGAGCGCCGCGTTAGCGCAGTGGAGAAGCTGAGCTCCGAACACCGGCATCCCCCGCCCCCATATGAGGGCGCGCTACCCCTGCGTTCGCAGCGACCCTTCTGTCCCTCCGGGCTCGCCCTTTCGCACCTCGGGTACTCGCTTCGGAGGTCCCGGGT
>JBQTKE010000044.1:0-3262 GCA_052386435.1 Myxococcaceae bacterium | reverse complement strand
GAGCAGCACCGGCACGCTCAGCACCGGGACGATCCGGGCGCCGTCGAGGACCGCGATCCCCGCCAGGTGCTTGGCGTGCGACAGCTGCCGCGCCAAGGGGTGGACGATGACCTCCTCCTGCCCAAGGATCTCGTCCACGCGAAACACCGCGCGGACGTCCGCGTTGGCGAGGACGAGCGCCCGGTGACCGCCGGCCTGCGGCTGGTCCTCTGTCGACACGCCGATGAGCTCGCTCAGCACCTGAAACGGCAGGTGCTCCTTCGCGACTTCGATCGTCGCACGTCCACCCAGCATCCCCAGCGCCGTCGGGGTCACCCGCAGAAGCCGCTCCACCGACACGGACGGGAGCGCCACCTGGAAGCCGGAGGTCATAACCAGCACGACGTTGGTGGTGGCCAGGGTGAGGGGCAGGTCGAGCGTGAACCGGGTGCCTTGGCCGGGCTCCGAGTGCACCTGCACAGTGCCCTGCAGCTCCTTCGCGGTCTCCTGCACCACGTCCAGTCCCACGCCGCGCCCGGAGACGTTGGTGATCTGCGCGGCGGTGGAGAACCCCGGCCGGAAGATGAGCTGCATCAGCTCCGCCTCGGCGAGGTGCTCCAACTCCGCGGCGGTGAGGATTCCCTTGCGCAGGGCCGTCGCCCGGATCTTCTCCTTGGACAGCCCAACCCCGTCGTCCTTCACTTCTATTCGCATCCGGCTCCCCTGCCGCTCCACCTTGACCTGCAAGGTGCCCGCTTCCGGCCTTCCTGCCGCCATTCGTGTCGCGGGCAGGTCGATCCCGTGATCCAGCGCGTTTCGCACCAGGTGTAAGAGCGGATCCTTGAGCCGCTCGGCGATGGTCCGATCGACCTTGAGCTCCTCCCCCAGAATCTGGAAGTTGACCTTCTTCGCCAGCCGTCCCGCCAGCGAGCGCGCCGCGCGGTCCAGGGGCTCCACGAAAGCTCGAGATGAGACCTGGGTGAGATCCCGGAGATCCCGACGGACCACGTTGGTCGCGATCTGGACCTGCTCGAGCTGCGCCTTCTCTGTCAGCGTCATCCGCGCCAAGGCGCGGTGGATCGCCCGCAGGCGTCCCACTGTCTGAAGGAGCTCCTCCCAGCCGGGGGCGCGGGCGAGGCGCAGCCGTGAGGCCTGCTTGTCGAGCTCCTCGAGCACCCCGCGCGCGGCTTCGCCCAGGCCTCGCAGCTCCCGCAGGTGTCGCTCCTGCGTGGCCCTGCCCACCGCCATGGCCTCGATCCGCTGCGAGAGGACTTCGAGCATCCGCGAGGAGACCCGGGTCATCTGATCCGTCGCCGCCGCCCGAGCGTCGCTGTTGGGAACCGAGGTGGACCTTCGGGTCTGCTCCGCGGGGACGGGCGCCTGCTTCGCCGCGGTGTACATGGAGCTCAGCTGATCCGCGGCGGTGACGAGCGCGGAACCGGACGCGTTGCCCTGAACGAGCGCCTGGAGGAGCTCCCTGAGCGCCTGGGCGGGCTGAGCGAGTCCCACGAGGCCCGCCGAGGTCGCCAGCCGTTCGGCCTCGTCGAGCAGGCCGTACGCCCGTTCCGCTGGACCGCTCCGGTCCGTGAGCGTCGGGCTCCGCAGCGCGATGAACTGCTCCTCGAGCGCGTCCAGGAGCGGCATGATCGCCGAGCCCGGGTGCGAGGTTGGGGCGGGGGCCATGGGCGCGGTGGGTTCGTCCGCGACCTTGGCGCCGAGCGCTCCACGGATCGAGGCGACGCACGCGAGCGCCGCCTGGTGCCTCCCCTCGTTGACGGGCCCCTCCAGCAGATGGATGGCGTGGGCGAGGGGAGCGCGCTCGAGGGCCTGTGCCGTCGCCTTGAGGGTGGCCACCAGGGTGGCGATCTCCTTGTCGAGCTCACCCGCACGGACCCCCTCTCCGGCCGCCACCCGCTCCGCGAGGCGAGCCTCCAACGCCAGCGCGGCCTCTTCGGCCTCCGAGCGGAAGACGGCCCAGAGATCGTCGTCCAGCGCCGGTTGCTCCCTGGGCGCGGCGAGGGCGATCGCCGAGGCCAGGTCTTCGATCAGCCCGCGGACGGCGTTCAGCTCGCCCGCCAGCGCCGCTCGCTCCAGGCGCTCCGCGAGGTCGCCGACGGAGGGTTCCCCCAGCGCGCGCGCGGAGCCTTTGAGCTTGTGGCCAGTCTCCGCGAAGAAGGCCAGCTCCGAGGGAGGCGGCTGCTCTTGGGACCACGAGGAGATCCGGCGTCGCATCTCTTCCACGGCGCGAACGCACTCCGCGTGGAAGGCCGGCATGATCACCGCCAACGCCTCCATCGGGTCCGCAGGGGGCAGCGCGCCAATCTCTCCGCCGTGGCCGGCGGCCTCGTGCAGGGAGGCGACCACGGCCTTCGCGTTGCCTTCAAAGGCGTCCGCGGGGCTCAGCTTCTGGATGGCCGTCTCGAGCGCGGAGAGGGCCGCCAGCGCGGCGTCCACCTTGGCGCTGGTGAGCAGGCGCGCGCCGTCCTCGCCTTGGACCAGATCTTCCAGCGCGTGGGCGATCTCTTCAAAGTCCGAGAGCCCGAGCGCCGCCGCGGAGCCCTTCAAGCCGTGCGCGAGGCGCCGGAATTCGTCCAGCCGCTTGGGGCCATCACCCGTCTCGCGCTCCAGCGCGACCATGGCGTCGCCCATCGCCGCCAGCTGCTCGCGGGCGTCGCTCACGAAGATCGGCCACATCGTCTTGAGCAGGTCCGGCAACATGCGCTAGCACCCGGTCCGAAGGTCGAAGATCACGCGCTCTCCCCCGTCGAGGACTGCGCTTCCAGCGCGCCGATCCGCTCGGCGTCGAGCAGGTAACGCCGGTCCGGGAGGATCCTCAACGCCTCGCCGGCGCCTCGCGTCAGGACCTCTTTGGGGACCTCCACCAACCCTTCAATCTCCTGCACCGCCACCCCGAAGGCGCCGTGGGACGAGCGCAGCACGACGATGACGTTGAGATCGACGATCCCTTGGCCGAACTGGAGCAGCTGGCGGAGATCCAGAACCGGGACGACGCGGAGCCGCGAAACGACCACTCCGGCAATGTGTGCGCCCACGCCGGGCAGCGGCGCCAAGCCCGCAGCGTCCAGCAGCTCTTCCACCTGCTCCATCGGGACGGCCAGCCGCTGGCCGAGGAGTCTGAAGGAGACCAGCACCGCCTGCTCCGTGCCCGTCTCGTCGCGGGCCTGGGCGAGGAGCTGCGCGCGCTCGGAGAGTATGGCCTTGCGCTCCGCCTCCTCAGGATCGCGGTCGGACTGTTGCCTTCGTTCGGCCTCGTCGAGCCGGC
>JBQTKE010000043.1:0-3909 GCA_052386435.1 Myxococcaceae bacterium | reverse complement strand
AGCTTGGAGCGAAACCGCGAGCACTTACTTTCCAACGTTTCGCACGATCTCAAGAACCCACTCACAACCATCAAGGTTCGGCTCGCGCTGCTCGCGCGTGGAAGCAGTCTCTCCACCGAACAGCGGCATTCGTTGGACGTGTGTGATCGCAACGCGGATCGCTTGATGCGTTTGATCAACGATCTGTTGCTCATCTCTCGGCTCCAGACGGGAAAGATGCAGCTGTCGGAGCGTCCGTTCGGGCTGAAGCAGCTCGCCGAAGAAGTTGTCTCGCGGATGGCGCCGTTGGCGGACCCGGCACACGTGACGTTGTCGCTGACCAAGGCGACGGAGGTCTTCATCCGCGGTGATCGCGATCGGATCTTCGATGCCATCCAGCATCTGATCGAAAACGCGATCACCCACAGCCCCGCCAACAGCCAGGTCGACATTGTGATCGAGGCAGCGGACGGACTGCTGGCTCGACTCTCGGTAACGGATCACGGCCCTGGCATCGAGCCGGAGCTGCGTGAACGGTTGTTTGAGAATTTTTATCGAGCGCGGACGCTCGATCAGTCTCGCAGTGGTGGTGGACTCGGCCTGCCCATCGTTGCTCGAATTGTTCAGCACCACGGCGGGCGCGTGGAGGTGCACAGCCAACTTGGAGAGGGCGCGCGGTTCGAGATGTACCTGCCCCTGTTCGCCGGCGCGGTCACTCCCACTGAGCTACCTGAAGCGCCGAAGCATGGCGGGATCCTGCTCGTTGAAGACGACGCGGACTGCCGCGAGGTGTTGCAGCAGGTGCTGGAGGAAGAGGGTTACCGCGTCATGTCGGTCAGCGGCGCGTCCGACGCGATGGCGATCCTCAGCCACATTCGTCCCGCGATGGTTCTGCTCGACCTGCACTTGTCACAAGGCGACGGCAAGAGCGTGCTCCACCACATTCGCCGCGCCCCGACGCTTCAAGACGTCGTCGTCTACATCGTGTCCGGCGCGAGCGATGTCGCTTCGCTCACCGCAGGCAAAGGTGTGGATCGGATCGACGGGTATTTCGAGAAGCCGCTGCAATTGCCCAAGCTGCTCGACACGGTCGCGTCGGTGGTTCGGCCGATCCACACCGACGGGTAGAGCGCTCGTCGGCGTGCTTCGTACGACGGGTCTGACGCGGCGCATACACGACGACTGAAAAAGAGCCTGTCCCTCTGCGCGCGAAGCTGTGCGAAGTTCCGGCCCGATTCTCGAAGGGGGCGTGCGTTCTGGAAACCGCGGTGGCGCAGACCGACGACTTGGAGACCCGCCAGCAGGCGGTTCGCGCGGAGCTCGGGCCGGTCATTCGGATGATCGCTTCGCGCTATTTCGAATCTGTCCGCTTCCCGGTCGAGCGCGTGGACGAGTTGGCGAGGCTGCACGAACAAGGCTTCGTCGTTCACGTCATGCGGACCACGGCGTGGATCAACTTCATCTATCTGACGTGGGCATTGATCACCCGTGGGCTGCCTCCCGTCCGCGCGGTGGTGAACCTGCGCCGTTGGCTGACGCGGCCATGGCGAAAGACGGCCCAGCGCGGAGACTTTGAGGTCCGGTTCACTTACGCGCGACGCAACGGCGGATCGGGGCTGATCTTCCTGCGTGAGTCGGCCTTCGGCTCCACGCGCGGCAAACGCATGACCGAGGATCCTTTCCCTGCCCTCGTCGAGATGGCGCGCAAAGGGGACCGACCGGTGTTTCTCGTGCCGGAGCTCTTCGTCTGGGAGAAGCGGAACCAGCGGCTCAAGCCCGCGCTCATCGACTACATCTTCGGCAGTCCGGAGGCCCCGGGATTCCTTCACACGGTCCTGGCGTTCTGGCGCAACTACAAGCGTGCGCAGTTCCGAGTCGGCACGCCCATCGACCTGGGCAAGTTCATCGCGGAGAACCCGAACGATTCGGATGAGCTACTCGCTCGCAAGGTGCGCAGCGCTCTGCACCACCACCTTGCACGAGAGACGCGGGCGGTCTTCGGCGCGCCCTACAAGACCCCTGACCGGGTGATCGACGAGACGCTGCGGGATCGCGTGCTCAACAAGACGCTCGAGGAACAGGCCAAGACCAGCGGAAAACCTCTGCCGGCGATTGAGAAGGAGGCGCGCCGCAACCTGAACGCGATTTCGGCTCGGCTGCACCCCACCGTCGTCGCGCTTGCCGCCCCCCTCTTCAACTGGGTTTTCAACCGAATTTACGACGGCATTGAGGTGGACGAGAACGGGCTGGAGCAGACGAGGCGCGCCGCCGCGGCGGCGCCGATCGTTCTCTGCCCTTCGCACAAGAGCCACATCGACTACCTCGTCATGAGCACCGTGATGTGGAACCGCGGCTACAATGTTCCACTCGTCGCTGCTGGCGCGAACCTGTCGTTCTTCCCGCTGGGGATCTTCCTCCGCCGCGGCGGCGCTTTCTTCCTGCGTCGGTCTTTCAAAGGCGACGCCGTCTACACAGCGGCCTTTCGCGCGTACATCAAGCGGCTGGTCCACGACGGCGTGCACCAGGAGTTTTTTCCTGAGGGCGGCCGCTCACGCACCGGCAAGCTTTTGGCCCCGAAGCTGGGAATGCTGTCCTGGGAGGTCGACGCGGTTCTGGAAGGCGCGCGGCAGGACCTTCACTTCGTCCCTGTCTCTATCGATTACGAAAAGGTGGTCGAGTCGTCGACGTATTCGAAGGAGTTGGCGGGTGGCGAGAAGAAACCGGAGGACTTGAAGGCGTTGCTCTCCGCTCCGAAGGTTCTCTCCGCGAACTACGGACGAATTCACCTCTCGTTCGACACGCCCATTTCCCTCGTCGAGCTCATGGCGTCGCGTGGCCTGTCGCTCGACAAGGAGATCACCGAAGAGCAGAAGCGCGGTCTGGTCCGAGCGCTGGGCAACCGGATCATGTACGGGATCAGCCGCGTCTCCACGGTCACCCCACACGCACTGGTGAGCACGGCGGTGTTGGCGCACCGTCGCCGCGGCATCACCTCTACGGAAGTCAGCGAGCGGGTCAATCTGCTGCGCCGGATCGCGATGGAAGAAGGTGCGCCGCTCTCCACCGAGCTGAAAGATGCGCCGTCCGATCCCACGGTGTTCGGTGGCATCGCTGAAGCCGCGAACGACTTCATTCGGGACGAGATGCTCAAGACGGTGGTGGCCAAGAACGAGGTCATTTACCAGCCGGAGGACAACCGGCGATCCGAGCTGGCGTTCTACAAAAACACGCTGATGAACATGCTGACGCCCCGCAGCTTGGTGGCGAACGCGGTGCTCGCGGCGTCGGCATCGCAACTCAGCGAGACGGGCGCGTCCGTGCGCACGCTCAACGAGGACGAGGTCAAGAGTCGCGCCCTCTTCCTCTCCCGTCTCTTCAAGTTCGAATTCATCTACAAGGTGAACGCCACCTTTGACTCGCTCTTCGTGGATACGGTGGACCAACTGGTGCGCCTGGGTTTGATCACGCGGGGCGAAGGCACGATCAGCATCGCGCCTGAATCGCACAGCCGGCCCACTCTGGGGTTCCTCGCGGACCTGATGCGGGATTATTTGGAGTCGTACCTGATCGCCGCGCTCACCTTGCGCGATCTCAGCCCTAACGCGGCGCTCGACAAGAAGGCGTTGGTGAAGGCGATGCTCGAAACGGGTCGCGCGGAGTTTCTGGCGGGACGGCTCAGCGCGGCCGAGGCGTTGTCGCGGACCACTCTTGAGAACGCGCTTGCGTATCTGATCGATCAGAAGCTGCTCGTGGACCAGAGCAAAAAACTGGCGATCAACCAGGACGGCGCGAGTCGTCGTGATTTGCTGGTGAGCGCCATCCGCTCCTACGTCCGCGCGGGCTGAATCCGGGGTCCGGCATTAAACACTTACACTCTGCGGCCCGGGACGTGCTGTTGCCGACCGTGTGGCCCAGAGTGTAAGAGTGTAA
>JBQTKE010000042.1:0-1671 GCA_052386435.1 Myxococcaceae bacterium | reverse complement strand
GCAGCTTCGAATAGAGATCGCGCCGAAGATTCGCGACGACCCGCTGTCCCACGCCCTGCATCCATCCCGAATGCAGCAGCTGGAAGCTCGCCTTGAGCACCGCCGCCCCCACCACCAGCGTCGGCAGCAGCCAGAGGAGCGTCGCGTCGGTGAGTATTCTCCCCGCGAGCACAACGTTCTCTCCCAGAAAGAGCGACTTGAGCAGGGGGCCAATCAGGTACGAGTAGCCCGCCGCCGCTGCCGATGAGATCGTCGCCGCACCCACGGCCAAGGCCGCTCGGCCACGAAAGGGGCGCACGTAGTGCAGCAGTCTTTTGTAGAGGTGAATGCTCCCTGGCACGCCGCGGCAATGTGTCATTTCGTCGTCCGCCGCGGCAAATCTCTTCGTTGTCTTCGAAACGACGCGCGAAGCGACTGGTTCGAGGGGTTTTTCTCTTCACGTGCTTAAGGGGCAGACGACCAGGGCAGTGGGAAACTTCGCTGTGTTGCCCTGCGCCCACACGCTGGAAAGCTTAGAGCGGTGATGGAAACCAACAATGCAGAAGAGACAGCGTTCGCATTCGGCTGCGAGCCCATCGTCAATGAAGACGATCGCCGTCGTTTGCTTTGGCTGATGGCGGAATACTTCCGAACCGTTGGTTACACGGACATCAAGGCGCGGCTGCCTGGGTTCGTGCCTCCGCCCGTCCTCTCGGGGACGCTGGAGGACCATCGCCCTGACTTCACCTGCCGCCAAAGTGACTCGGGCCACACGCCGATCATCATGGAGGTGGTCACACCCGAGAATGTGGACGACCCCCGCTGCGAGAACCGGTGGTCGCTCCTCTCTTCCGCCGCGAAGCTGTACAGCGCGGAGCTTCACTTCGTGGTCCCGAAGTGGGCGGAGACCGGTCAGGTCGACAACGTTCTCAAGCGCCGGCTTGCCCGGATGGAGCTGGTCGCGAACCGAGTCTGGACGGTCTAAGGGCCGCGGATTGCCCGTCGAGGGTGCTGCGTTATATTGCCGTCGCCTGGTTTGACGACCGGGCGAAAATCAAGAAAACGCAAGTATCACGAAGGGTTAGGAACTGATGTCGGTCGCTGCGCAGAAGCGTGATTATTACGAGGTCCTTGGGGTTGAACGGTCCGCAGACGGCCAGACGCTCAAAAGCGCCTACCGAAAGGTCGCGCTCCAGTTCCACCCGGACAGAAATCCAGGGAACGCGGAGGCGGAGGAGAAGTTCAAGGAAGCTTCGGAGGCATACGAGGTTCTTTCCGATCCAGAGAAGCGCGCGAAGTATGACCGCTTCGGCCACTCGCAAAATCTCTACGACGGCTTCGGGGGTGGGTTCGGCGGCGCGTCGATCAACGACATTTTCGGCGAGATTTTTGGAGACATCTTCGGCGGTCGCGGGCGTCAGCGCGGAGGGCGTCAGCGCGGCGCGGACCTTCGCTACAACCTGGAGATCTCCTTCGAAGAGGCCGCGTTCGGCTGCGAAGTCCAGGTGAAGATCCCCAAGCCCAAGCGCTGCGAGAAGTGCGAAGGCAGCGGTTCCAAAGACAAAGAGCTGCGGACGTGCCCCACCTGCGGCGGGTCCGGCGAGATGCGCTTCACCCAAGGCTTCTTCGCGGTGTCGCGTCCCTGCAACCAGTGCGGCGGAGCGGGGAAGATCGTCAGCAATCCCTGCGCGG
>JBQTKE010000041.1:0-3780 GCA_052386435.1 Myxococcaceae bacterium | reverse complement strand
GTACACAGTTCCCGCGGGAACGAGCACCGCGGAACTCTACTACACGGACACTCGAGCAGGAGAGCCGCGCATCGCGCTGACCAACTCGGGTGGCCTGACGAATCCGACGCGCCAGCGGTCCCGAGATCACGGTCTCTTGCTGCGGCGTCGGATTCGTCAGGCCACCCGAGTTGGTCAGCGCGATGCGCGGCTCTCCTGCTCGAGTGTCCGTGTAGTAGAGTTCCGCGGTGCTCGTTCCCGCGGGAACTGTGTACGCGCCCCCGTTGACTGGAACCGTGCAGGCGCTGTCGGAGAACCACGCCACTGTTCCTGTCGAGTCCGACGACGCGGTGACGCTCAAGCCTCCGGGGCCACCGCTGACTGGCAAGCCCGCGCCATCCAGAACCTGAACGCGGATGGGGTTTCCGCAAGCACCAGCGACGAAGGTCCGCGGCGCCGTGACGAACTGAAGCTGTGCCGCCGCCTGCGTTACAGTCACCAGCCGTCCGCCTGGCACCGCGTTCGCAATGACGAACAGCAGATACGGACCGGAGGGCACAGCCGGCGCGGTGGCGTTCACTTGTGTTGCGGAGAAGTCCCGTCCCGCCAGGATGAACTGTCTTCCGCTCTCCAGACCTCTCAACACCACCAGGGGGAAGTCCGTCGACGAATCCGACGAGCCACCGCCGCTTCCGCCGGAGACGCCACGGAAGCCCGTCCCTGTCGCAGCAAAGGGAGCACCTGCGACCAGCGACGCCGGACTTATGATGACGGGTAACGAGGGTGGCGAAGCCCCGTCAGTGTAGAGCTCCGCGGACGCCAGATCCGTGCCGCTGCTGTCGCGACCTCCCGTGAGCAGCAGGCGGCCCGTCGGCAGTAAGGTGGCACCGTGAATTCGGCGTCCGGTCGCAATCGGCTTTCCGGCCGTCCATTGATTGCTGCCGGGATCGTAGATCTCTGTGCTGGTCAAGCTGGTTGCCGCGTTGCCAATCCCTCCAGCGATCAACACGGTCCCGTTGGCGAGGAGGGTCACGCTCTCTTGGTTGCGTGCTGTCGCGATGGTTCCCGCTGCGCTCCATGTGTTGGCGGCACCGTCGTAGAGCTCCGCGACAGCCACGCTGCCACCGCCGTTGAATCCTCCCACCACCAGAACCTTCCCGTTCTGGAGGATCGTCGCACCGTGCTGCTGGCGCGCGGTGTTGAGGTTCGGCCCAGCGGTCCAGCCGTTGGTGGACGGCTCGTACAACGCGGTGGAAGCGAGCGAACTGAGCGCCGCATCCGCACCAGCGACGAGGAGCACCTTGCCATTCGGAAGAAGGAAAGATGTGTGGTACCGGCGGGGCGTCAGAAAGCTGCCGGCGGATGACCAGGTGTCGGTGCTGGGATTGTAGAGCTCCGCGGTGTTGAGCAGACCGCCGGGGCCTGAGTCGCCTCCTGCGACCAGAATTCTTCCGTCTGGAAGCACCGTGGACGAATGGTACTTACGCGGCGACGCCATGCTCGCCGCGGGTGTCCAGCGGTTCGCGAGGGGATCGTAGCGCTCGGTCGTCACCACCGGAGTCATCGCGCCGCGGTCGCCACCAATCGCCAGGACTTGGCCATCCGGAAGCGATGTGAGCGTGTACGCGAACCGCGGCGCCGCGAAGCTTGCCGCCGGTGACCAAGCGTTGGTCGCGGGATCGTAGAGCGCGCAGGTCTGCGAGTTGATCGAACCGGTCAAGCCGCCGGCCACCAACACCTTCCCGGTGGTGAGCAGCACGGCTCCGTGCTGCCAGCGCTGATCCGGCATGTTTCCCGCCGACGCCGCTCCGCCATTTGCCGGGTCGAAGAGCTCGGCAGTGTTGAGCGACGCGCCATTCGCGCCAGCAGCAACGAGCACGCGGCCGTTGGGCAGCAGCGTGGCGGTGTGCGAGCGACGCGCGATGGCGAGATTGCCCCCCGCGGGCCAAGCGTTTCCGGCCGGATCGTAGAGCTCAGTGCTGATCAAATCTGTGGCCGTACCCTGTCCGCCCGCCACGAAAACGCGACCATCCGCTAGCAAAGTGGCACTGAAGAGCGCCCGTGCGGCGTTCAGACCCGCGGCGGTGCTCCAGGAATTGGAGCTGGGATCATAGAGTTCCGCGGTCGCGATTCTTCCTCCCGCGTTTTCTCCCCCCGCGACCAGCACGCGACCGTTCGCCATCAGGACGGAGCTGTGGCTTCGACGCGCCCTGTGAGGGCACCCGCTGATGTCCAGGCGTTCGCGGTGGGATCGTAGAGCTCCGCGGAGGTCAGGAACGCGCCGTTGTGACCGCCCACAACCAGCACTTTTCCGGACTGCAGCAGTGTCGCGGTGTGGTCGGAGCGAGCCACCGCGAGAGACGCGGCCGCGTTGAAGGTGTTGTTTGCGGGATCGTAGAGCTCCGAAGTGGAGAGAGCCGCGGCGCCTCTGCCGCCGGCGACGAGGACCCGACCGTTGGGCAGCAGCGTCGCGGTCGCGTTTTGTCGTCCGGTGCCCAGGCTCCCCGCTGCGCTCCAAGTGTTCGAAGCGGGATCGAAGAGCTCCGCGGACGAGAGAGCAGCGCCGTTGCTGCCTCCCGCCACGAGCACTTTTCCCGTAGGGAGAAGCGTGGAGGTGAAGAGATCGCGCGCGGCGCTCAGGCTTCCCGCGGGCGTCCATGCACCGGTGCTCGGGTCGTACAGCTCAGCGGTGGCGAGAAAAGTCGTGCCGTTAAAGCCACCGGCAACTAGGACTTGGCCATTCGGCAACAGCGTCGCGGTCGCCAGAGAGCGCGCTTGGGCCAGGCTGCCAGTTGCGGTGAGCGGAGCTTGCTGGGCGACTGTGTCAGGGCGCGGCGGTGGCGCCTTGTTGCAGCCAGCATCGAAGAGCAGCAGCGCGAAAACGCAGCGCCCAACCCAGGGAAAACGCACAGGCCGATTACACTGCCGCGGCCTTCACGAACGCAAGAAGTGGGTTGTGCAGCGACTGCACGGAAAAACCCACAAAGACAGACGGAGTGCGTTGGGTCGGCCCCAACAGACACCTCGTGGTCCGCTCTTTGAGGACACCGCCGCTGGCGGGCCCTGGCCAAGCAGATGGGCAGCTACCAGCGCGTCACCGCTCCGACCGTTTTCCGCACCCACTCCAGCGCGAGCGGAAACGGACCAAATCCGGCGGCGGTGTTGAGATGACCGGCGCCGGGGATGAGCTTGAGCGGGATGTGGATCTGGTTCGCGAGCGACTCGAGCTCGTCCGGCGCGATGTAGTCATCGTTGTCGCTTCCCACGAGGAGAGAGCGCGCGGCGAGCGGTCGCCACGCTTCGGCGGACATGGGCGGCGGCAAAAATCCCTGAATGGGTTCGAAGATCGAAAGCGGAGACGGTGGCGCGACCAACAACGCCGCGGTGATTCCTTCTGCGCCCCGCTTGGCAAGGAGATGATCCACCGCCCAGCATCCAAGGGAATGCGCGACGAACAACACCGGATCTCCGCGAGCATCGTCGAGGTGTCTCTCAAGAACGGAGACCCAGATGGCTCGGTCTGGTTCGGTGGGCGCGGGAGGTGAGGAAAAAGAAACCGCGAAACGGCGAAGGAGGTCGAGTGGAAAAGAGGGCGGCGGACCGCCGAAGGGAGTGAGGACGTGCGGGTGTGCGAAGGCCCGGAAGGACAGAAGGGCGCTGCGAACGGAGGGGTGCCGTGCCCTGGGAGGGAGGCGGGAAGCGGGTGTTGGGGTCACATCGCCAATTGGAGCTGGGGTGGAGCCTGGGCGGTGGGAGGCGGCGGTCGAGGTGGCAACCGCCCCAGGTTACGCAGTAGCTCTT
>JBQTKE010000040.1:0-3358 GCA_052386435.1 Myxococcaceae bacterium | reverse complement strand
CCTACGGCCAAGTGGGCCTGCTGGAGGCCGCGGATCGCTTCGATCCGAAAATTGGCGCGAACTTTCTCACTTTCGCGCACTACCGAATCAAGGGCGCGATCTTCGACGGTCTTCGCAAGATGGGCGTCCTCAAGGGCCCGGATTTGCGGACCGCGTATGCCGGCGAACGCGCCGCGGCATATCTCGGAAATCTCTCGGATCGCGAGAGTGGAGGCAACCGCGGAGGGTCTTTTGACGATGATGTCAGAGAGCTCTCGAATGCGGTGACGGGGTTGGCTGCGGTGTTCGCGGCCAGCATGGAAGGTGCGGATTCGCTCCAGCTCGCGGACGAAACCTTGCCCGCGGACCAGCGGATAGAGCTCGAGCAGTTGAAGACGCGGGTGCGGACGGCGATCTCAAAGCTCCCGGAAAAGGAGCGGAAGCTTCTGCAGGGGTACTACTTCCAGAGCAAGACGCTGGAAGAGGCGGGGTCGGAGATTGGGCAGTCGAAGAGTTGGGCGTCTCGTCTCCACGCCCGCGCCATTGAGCGTCTGAAAGATTTGTTGAGTCAGGAAGAGGACTCGTTCGAGCACGTTACAGGGAGCAGCAGCCATGGCAGTTCCAACCGCCCCAATCCAAGTCGCACAAGCAGCTCAACAGAAGGTCCAGGAGCAACAGGCGATCCCGAAGCAGGGCCCGTCGGCCTTCGACGGCCACTTGGAAAACGCTAAGGCGCCGGGTCAGGTCGACGCGTCCGCCCGCGCCAACGCGACGCAAGCCGCCCAGCGCATGGAGCACGCGCAGGCTGTCGGTCAGGTTCAGAAGAGCGACCAGATCTCCTTCAACAAGGCGAGCTACCTGCGGACCAACGCCACCCAGGCGGAGACCGCGGCGCACCGGGTGGCGCAGCGGGAGGCGCCCAGCAAGTCGGAGAGCTTCTTCAAGAGCGTCATGAAGAACATGGAAGAGGGCGAGAAGCACATCCAGGGCATGCTCGGGGCCAAGAACATGAAGTGGGATCAGCAGACGCTGATTCAGATGCAGGCCGGCATGTACAAGTACACCCAGGAGCTGGAGCTCACCGGCAAGGTCGTGGAGAAAGCGACCTCTGGATTGAAGGACACGCTGAAGACGCAGGTCTGAGCTATCGTAGCGCTCCACATGCGCCTTCGACTTTCCCGGCTGGGTGTCTTGCTCGTCGTCGCGGCGTTCGCGGCGGGTTGTCAGGAAAACCTGCAGCACAACCTCAACGAGGACGACGCGAATGACATCTACGCGTTGCTCTCGGAGAGCGGCATCAGCGCCAAGAAGCTGAAGGAAGAGTCGGGCAACGAGCCCACCTACGTGATCAGCGTTCCCCGGCAGGAGTATCCCGCAGCGGTGAAGCTGCTCCGCGAGCACTCGCTGCCGCGCCCCATGCAGAAGGGGTTTAAAGGCATCGGCGAATCCAAGGGCATGGTGCCCACGCAGAACGAAGATCGAGCCATGTTCCTGGAAGCCACCCAGGGCGTGATCTCCAACAGCTTGAACAAGGTGCCGGGCGTTCTGGAAGCCAGGGTCATCATCAATATTCCGGAGAAGAACGACCTCACCCAGCCCAATGAAGCCGCGAAGCCGACCGGCTCCGTGTTCGTGAAGTACCGCGTGGGCATGGATGGCCGTCCGCCGATCACGGAGAACGAAGTCAAAGGCATCGTCGCCAACGGCGTAGAGAAGCTGGAGCCGGGCAACGTGTTCGTGGTGATGCGGTCCGCGACTGCGGCTCAGGACGTGAACCAGGAAGGCCAGTTCGTTCAGGTGCTGGGTATCCGCGTGGCGAAGACCAGCGCCAGCGAGTTCAAGATCATGATCTTAGCGGCCGGGTTGCTCATCCTGGCCATGACCGTCGTCACTGTGTGGATCTTCCTTCGCAGCGGCAGCAGCAGCAACGCGCCCAGCAAGGTGCGCCGCACCCGCCCGCCGGAGGCGTGAGCAGTTCGCGTTCGTAGATGGCCGGCCCTGTTCCTCAGTCGCTCGAGCACTTCTTCGCGGCGCTCACCCGCCGCCAGACGATGCTCTTGCTCACCTCGGTGACGTTCGGCGGGCAGGACTCGGTCGCCAGCTTCGAGCACTTGCCTGAGGAGGAAGCGGCGCTGCTGCAGCACCGCGCGGCTGAGCTGGTGCAGATCCCCCGCGACAAGCGCATCCCGCTGCTGGTCCAGGAGATCAAGCGACTGGTGACGTCCCGGCGGAGCGCGCTCTGGGCCGCTGACCCCTCACGCATCGCCCAGCTCCTCCTGCTGGAGCGCGCGGCGGTGGTCGAGTTGGTGCTGCGCGCACTGCCCGCGGCGCTGGCTTCTTCTGTTCGGCGACACCTTCCCGTGCGCAGGGTGACGCTGACGCGCGAGGTGAGGCCGGAGGTGATGAACATCCTGCGCTGGAAGCTGGAAGAGGCGCTCGCGCGAGAGACGCCGTCGCGGCCGCACTTCAAGTTCTCCGACGTGCTGCTGCTGCAGTCACGCGAGCTGTTCACCCTGTGCGATCGCATTGGCGCCCGTTCGCTGGCGTTGGCCTTGGGCGGGCTGCCTGAGGCCGAGCGCGCTGCCTTCATGGGGAAGCTCGCTCCGGACTTGCGGGGGATTGCACAGCGCGCGCTCGACGCCACCGGTGGGCGCGCTCTGTCCGAAGAGGATTCGCGGATCCTGCTCGACATGCACGCGTACCAGGAAGCGCCGCAGGGTTCGTTGCGCAGCGCCGGCGTACAGAGGTTGGCGCGGGCCTGCGTGGCCCAGTCGCACGAGTTCGCGAACCGGCTGTTGGAGCGACACCGCGGTGAGTTCGGTCAGCTCTTCGCGCGCTGGCTGAAGGAAGAGCGCAACCGCAACACCCAGCTGGGAGACGGCGGTCGCGCGGACATCGTCGGCGAGCTGGAGCGGTTGGCGTCGAAAGGGATCATCGACCGTGCCATTCGGCTGGCACCGCCCAAGGGGCGGGAGCTGCTTCCCTTGGGGGTGTCGGAGTCGTCCCCACGTGTTTCAGCGCGGAAGGAACCCGAGGCATCCTCGACGGATGGGGAAGGCGAACCGTCGACCTCTCCGGGACGACCTGCCGTGCCGCGTCGACGCAGTGGCCCCAAGGGCCGTTCGAGGTAGGATTCCTTACATGGCGATTGGAAAGGTCATCAAGTCGGATTCCGGCGAGTCGCCCGGTTCCGAAGCGCGGCCTGTGGTCCGGTCCGGCCGCGCCGGCGTGGTCAACGCGGAAGTCTACGACGCCCACCAGAAGGCGGCCGAGATCATCGAGTCAGCGCAAGTCCGCGCGTCGGAGATCAAAGAGGCGGCGCGCCTGGACCGCGAGCGGGTGCTCGCGGAGGCGCGCGAGCACGGGCGGCAGGAAGGCT
>JBQTKE010000039.1:0-1821 GCA_052386435.1 Myxococcaceae bacterium | reverse complement strand
CGAAGCAGGTGGCGTGGGTGCCTCAGCGTCCGGGCGACTCTGGAGACTTCACTGTTCTGGAGCTGGTCTTGATGGGGCGCGCGCCGCATCTGGCGTGGTGGGGTCTGCCTTCCGCGAAAGACGTCGAGCGCGCCCTGTCGATACTGACGGAGTTGGGCTTGGAGGCGCTCGCGCCACGGCGCATGGGTGCGTTGTCCGGGGGCGAGCAGCGTCTGGTTCTCTTAGCGCGCGCGTTGGTCCAAGACCCTGTGATGCTGATCCTGGACGAGCCCACCGCGTTTTTGGATCTGAAGCACCAGTTTGCCGCATTGGCGGTGGTGCGTGAACGCGCTCGAAAGGGCATGGCTGTGCTCGCGGTCCTGCATGATGTGAACCTCGCCAGTGCGTTCGCGGATGACGTGCTCCTGCTGCGCGCCGGCCGAGTGCTCGCGACGGGCGAAGCTTCCCAGGTGCTGGGTGAGGATCGGCTCGGGGAGTTGTATGGCGTCTCCATGGGAAGCGCCCAAGCCGCCGCGGGGACGAGGTTCTTCTATCCCCGCCACGAGAAATGAGCCGCGCCACGCGCTGGGGAGTGGGAGCGTCGCTCGCTCTTCATGTGCTGTTCTTCACCGCGCTCCTGTGGCGACCGCGCCGCCAGGAGTCGGGCCAGAGTTTCCTTTCAGCTCCAGGCAGGACGGCGACCCGGGTGCTGTTTCGCGGGGCATCGGGCAGTGCGCAGGGGACCGCAGCTGAGACGCAAGGCAGCACGAGCGCGGATCGCGAGAGCTCCGTCCCGGAGCCGCGCGGACATCGAGCGGGTGTGAGCCCCGTCCCGGAGCCGAGCGGACATCGAGCGAGTGTGAGCTCCGTCCCGGAGCCGCACGGACATCGAGTGAGCGCCAGCTCCGGAGAAGAACCGCGGGGAGGCGGTGCGAGCTCCGGAGAAGAACTGCGGGGAGGTGGTGCGAGCTCCGGAGTGGAATCAGAAGGAGAGGGTGCGAGCTCTGGAGTGGAAGCACGAGGACAGATCGCCGGCGGAGGTTCCGGCACTGGCGGAGGTAGAGGTGGCTCCGGCTCGACAAGCCGAGTGGCCGAGCTGCACAGTCGTCTGGCCGCGGCCGCGCGCTCTTGCTACCCGTCCGCCGCCCGACGCTTCGCGCTGAAGGGGGCGGTTCGACTGAAATTCGCTCTCGACCCCTCCGGCGCAGCAACGTCGAGCGCGCTCGAGGGATCCACTGGCTCACCCCTCCTGGACCGTGCCGCGCTGCAGTGCGTCCTGCCCCGTGCCGCGCCGCTTCCGGCGCTTCCTGGCAATTACACCGTAGAGGTCCGCTTCGACGCGGAGTAGACGCCGCGCATGGGTCTTCCTCTCCTCGCGGGCATCGTGATTGCCGGGTTGGCGTTGGGCTACCGCTTCTACGGCGGCTTCATCGCGCGTCAGTACAACCTGGCGGCAGGTGGTCCCACGCCCGCTACGCGCGTGAACGATGGCGTCGACTTCGTTCCCACCAAGCCGTTCTACCTGCTCGGGCAGCACTTCTCCGCCATCGCCGCCGCAGGTCCCATCGTCGGACCGATCGCGGCCTGTCAGCAGTTCGGCTGGTTGCCGGCGATTCTCTGGATAGGCTTCGGCGTCATCTTCATCGGCGCGGTGCACGATCTGTCCACGCTCGTCGCCTCGGTTCGCCATGAGGGCAAGTCGATCGCCGAAGTGGTGAAGACGAATCTGGGCCCCAAGGCGGGCACCACGATGCTCGCGTTCATCTTCGTGGCGCTCATCTACGTGATTGTCGCGTTCGCCAACGTTACCGCGTCCACGTTCGTCACCGGCGACGCGGAGCT
>JBQTKE010000038.1:0-6052 GCA_052386435.1 Myxococcaceae bacterium | reverse complement strand
AGATGGCCGGAGAGGTCCTCGATGGTCACCCACGCCATTCGCTTGCCGGTCTTGGTGGGGCGCTCGCGCAGCGCGGAGACGATCCCGGCGATGGTCACCTTCTCGTCTCGTCTTGCCCGCTGCACGGCGGTGATGGGACGGGCGTAGCGGCGCAGCTCTTTGTCGTATTGGTGCAGGGGGTGACCGGAGACGTAGAAACCGATCGCCTCCTTCTCAAAGGAGAGGCGTTCCTTCTCCACCCACTCTTCGACGTCGACGTACTGATTCGCCAGGCCGCTGGGCTTTCCCGCCGCGGGGGCAGCTTCGGCGAGGAGACCGAAGAGAGAGGACTGGCCTACGGCTCGGTCTCTCTGCGAGGAGGAGCCGCGTTCGAGGGCTCGCTCGATGGTTTCGAAGAGTTGGCGGCGTCCTCGCTTCTCGAAGTCGAAGGCCCCGGCTTTGACCAACGCTTCGACGACTTTTCGGTTCACTCTGCGGGAGTCTACGCGCTCGCAGAAGTCGAAGAGGTTCTTGAACGGGCCGTCCTTGGTGCGGGCTTCCAGGATGGATTCGATGGCTCCCTCGCCCACGCCTTTGATGGCACCTAAGCCGAAGCGGATTTTCCCTTCGACGGCTCCGAAGGCGAGGTCGGAGAAGTTCACATCGGGAGGCAGCACCTCGTGGCCCCTCTCGCGCGCTTCGGCGATGTGGAGCACCACCTTGTCGGTGTTGTCCTTCTCCGAGGTGAGCAGCGCCGCCATGAACTCGACTGGGAAGTGCGCCTTGAGCCACGCAGTGTGGAGGGTGATGAGGCCGTACGCGGCGGAGTGCGACTTGTTGAAGCCGTACTCCGCGAACTTCTCCATCAGGTCGAAAATCTCTCCGGCGACCTTGAGATCGACGCCGCCTTTCTCGCAGCCCTCCAAGAAGCCGGCGCGCTCCTTCTGCATGACCTCCGCTTTCTTCTTGCCCATTGCTCGGCGAAGAAGGTCCGCGCGTCCCAGCGAATAGCCTCCCAGGATCTGGGAGATCTGCATCACCTGCTCTTGGTAGACGATGACGCCGTAGGTGTCCTTGAGGACCGTTTCGAGATTAGGGTGCGGATAGACGACCTTCTCTCGACCGTGCTTGCGGTTGATGAAGACGTCCACCATGCCGGAGTCCAATGGACCGGGGCGGTAGAGCGCGCCGGCGGCGATCACGTCTTCGAAGCAGGAAGGCTTGAGCTTGATCACCATCTCGGTGAAGCCCGACGACTCCATCTGGAAGACGCCGGCGGTGTCACCGCGGGAGATGAGATCAAACGTGGCTTGATCATCCAGCGGGATCTCGTGCCGTTCGATCTTCTGATCCGGCGGACGGTGGCGGTTGATCAGGTCCAACGTGTGTTGGATCACGGTCAGCGTTTTAAGACCGAGGAAGTCGAACTTCACCAGACCTGCTGCCTCGACTTCGTCCTTGGCGAACTGGGTGATGAGCGTCTTTTCTCCGGGCGGCTGGTAGACGGGGACCAACTCCCACAGGGGCTTGTCGGCGATGACGACGCCGGCGGCGTGCATTCCGGCCTGGCGGTGCAGCCCTTCCAGCGCGAGCGCGATCTCCAGCACTTCTTTGGAAGTGATGTCCCGGCCTTCGACGTTGGTGAGCACCACCGGCTTCTCAATCATCTCCTTGAGACGCGGTTCCATCTCAATGGACTCTTTGAGGGTGATGTTCAGAACTTCGGGAATGAGCTTGGCGAAGCGGTCGCCTTCGGAGAACGGGAGGCCGAAGACGCGGCACACGTCTCGGAGCACGCTCTTCGCTTTCAAGGAGCCAAAGGTGATGATCTGTCCCACGTTGAGCTCACCGTACTTGCGTGAGACGTACTGAATGACCTCGTCGCGGCGGTCCTGGCAGAAGTCGATGTCGAAGTCCGGCATCGAGACGCGTTCCGGATTCAAGAACCGCTCGAAGAGCAGGTTGTACGGAATGGGATCCAGGTCGGTGATGCGCAGCGCGTACGCCACGATGGAACCTGCGCCGGAGCCACGGCCGGGGCCGACAGGGATGCCGTGCTGCTTCGCCCAGTTGATGAAGTCCTGGACGATCAGAAAGTATCCGGAGAACCCCATCTTGGTGATGACAGCGAGCTCCATGCCCAAGCGCGCCAAGTACATCTCGCGGTCGACCGGGTAGCGCAGCTCGGCGAAGCGTTCGTGGAGACCCTTGGTGGCAAGCTCCGCCATGAACGAGTCTGGCGTGTGCCCATCTGGGACCTTGAAGGTGGGCAGCATGGGCTTGCCCAGCTTGAGCTCCAGCGTGCACATCTCGGTGATGCGTTGGGTGTTGTCGACGGCGTCCGGCGTGTCCTTGAAGAAGGCGCGCATCTCCTCCGGACTGGTGACGTAGAGCTTGTCCGTGGTGTGGCGCATGCGCTTGCTGTCCGCGAGCGTCTTGCCGGACGCGATGCACATCAGAAGCTCGTGCGCCTTGGCGTCCTCTTGCTTGATGTAGTGCGCGTCCGCGGTGGCGCAGAGAGGAAGATTCAAATCGCGCGAGAGCTGGAACAGGTTGGCGTTGGCCTTCTCCTGCTCCGGCATGCCGTTGGATTGCACCTCTAGGAAGAAGTGGCCCGGTTCGAAGATGTCTTTGTATTCCTGCGCCGCTCGCCGCGCGTGATCCATGTCACCGCGAAAGCAGGCGCTGGTGACTTCGCCGCCCAAGCACGCGGTAAGCGCGATGACGCCCTTGGAGCGCTCCTTGAGCACCTGCTTGTCCAGACGGGGGTGGTAGTAGAACCCGTGCATGTACGCGGTGGACGAGAGGAACTTGAGGTTCTGGTAGCCCTCTTCGTTCTTCGCCAGGAGGATGAGGTGGTTGGCCACCTTCTCGGTCCGGTCCTCGCGACCCTTCGGTCCGGCGACGTACGCCTCAATGCCGATGATGGGCTTGATGTTGGCGTCCTTCGCCTTCTTGTAGAAGTCGATGGCGCCGAACATGTTGCCATGGTCCGTCACCGCGACCGCGTTCATCCCCTTGTCCTTGACCGTGTTGATCAAGTCCTTCATGCGGATCGCCCCGTCGAGGAGCGAGTAGAGGGTGTGCAGGTGCAGATGGGTGAAGGACATGCGATCGAATTACCACATGGATCCGACACGCCTCACTGGCCGTTTTCCAGCCCGGAGCTCAGCCCCGCGGGCGCGGAATTCCAGGTCCTTGCATTTCGGGACCGCTCGAAGAGCTAAGGCTTCTTCGGGAGATCAAACTTTCCGGTGAGCGCTTCGCGGACGTCCCGGTCGAAGGTGACTCTGCCGGTGGCGATCTCACGCAGCGCCAGCACCGCGGGCTTGTTCTTGGCGACTTCAGTCACCGGGCGCGCGCCGGCAAGCAGCTGACGCGCGCGCTTCACGCCCAGCAACACGAGGGCGAAACGGTTGTCGACGTGATCAACACAGTCTTCGACGGTGATACGGGCCATGGCTTCTTCCAACGGGTCGGAGAGGAAGAGACGGCCGCGGAGGAAGGAGTCCCAGGGAGGCACAGCAAAACGGACGACCACTTCCCCGTCTCACATGCCGTCCACCCTACGCTCTGGCAGCGAAAAAGACACAAAGATCACTGGGAGCGTCCTCTCGCAGAGACGCCGAAGCGCCAGAACCGATCGCTCAACCCCACAGGTGCGGGCTCCGCGACCCTGGCGCAAGGCCAAGGCGACCCGCTCGAGGGGCGTCATTCCCTTCGTCCTCGCAAACTCTCCGCTGCCAAGCCTCGAATAGGGGCGACGCCCGGCAGGGCTTCAGCCTGGCACCCGAGCCCACGAAAAAAGGGTGGCCGGTTGCCCGACCACCCTCTCGTCTCGAAAGCCTGCGCGCTCTCGAGCCGTCTTCTTCGCTTGCTAGCCGACCAGCGCGGCGTGGGGATTCTCGCCGAACTGAGCCATCTGCGCCCCCGAGACTTTGCAGGCGGTCGCCAGCAGAGACCAGAGCGCGGGAGAGGAAGCCGGAGCGTCGAGCACCATGCGTGCGTCGTTGGGATTGGTGCCGGTGACGCGAAGCTTACCGGTGGTGCCCGGCTTGATGCTCTTGCCGATCACCGTGGCCGTCAGGCTGTTCTGATGGTCAGAGCCCGGCAAGCTGCGCGAGAAGTCGCCGACTATCACCACGTTGACGTTCATGCCGAACGCGGGATCCAGCGTTCGGGTGAGGAACGTGTTCAGCGGCGGCAGGATGCGGGTGTTCATCATGTTGCGCACGTTGGCCGCGGTGCGGTCTCCGTGGGAGTCCCAACCGCCGTTGGAGGCGAACACCACGTTCGCGCCGGCGCGGATCATCAACTCCGCGGCGATCATCTGCTGGGTGAAGTTGTTGCCGATCGCGGTGGCCGGCGCGGCGCCTGCGTTGGGGTTGTAGGCCAACGCCATCTGGTTGAAGTTGAAGACCTGCACGGGCTTGCGCAGCGTCTCCACGGACGCGGCGTAGCCTTCCTTCATGGACCTCAGCGAAATGGGGCTGCCGGTGATGCCGGTCGTGGAGAGCGATTCCGCCGCGACCAGACCGTTGGTGGCGATGCCACGGTTCGGGTTGATCGGGTCGTTCGCCGCGCCACCAGAGAGCGCGTCAATGGTGGTGCGCATGTCGTTGATGGACTGCAGCGTCACGCCGTTCTCTGCGGGGCGCGGCCCTGACGGGTTGCCGGTGCCAACGACTGCCGCCTTGATGGCCGCGTCGCCACCCATCGCCGCCGCGAGCTTCAGGTAGTGCGCTCGGGTGCCGTCGGTGAGGACCGCGCTCTTGGCGCCGCCGTGATCAGACAGACCGTGGCGCAAGCCAACTGAGGCCATTTTGGTCAGCGCGATCTCCGGCATGAGACCGAAGGTGGCCGCGTCGACGACGAGGCCGTTGGTGCCACCCAGGCTGCGCATGGCGTTGTCGCCGGTGATGCCGAACGTGCCCGTCGTACGGAACGAGTCAGCGCTCGGGAAGACCGCGTTGTAACCACCGTCCAGGAAGACGATGAGCAGCGCGGACTTTTCGCCAGCGGTCTGGCCGAACGCCCGGTTCATCAGATTCGTACCGGGAATTCCGTTGTAGGCCAGGGCACCGGCGGTGACTGCGGCGCCTTGGAGCAGCGTACGACGAGAGAATTTAGAGTTGTTCTTCATAAGTGCCTCGCGGGGGTTTCAAAGTTAGTAGGAGAGGAAACCCGCGGCGGAGAGCACAGCCGCGCATCCGTAAGCCCAGCGACGGCGAGCATCTGGCTCGGTCGTGGTGTCGGCAACAGTGGCCTTGACGCAAGTCGTGATCTCCGCGCTGCTGGCCGAACGGCTCCAGAACTTGGTCGCGAAGTTACCGCACTCGGTGGCGGCGCTGGCGTCGGAAGGCGCAGCAGCGTAGGCGGCCGCGGTGCCGGTGTACGTGAGGCAACCTTGGAAGGCGACGCGGTAGGCGGTGTAGAGCGAAACCGCGCTGGCCTGGGGTTCGGTGTTCCAGCGGACCGCGGGCTCACCAAAGGTGGAGCCGAAGCCAGCGAGAAGCGCCGGGGTGCTGCCAAGCACGCGCGGGTACTCCGCAACGAGCGCCGAGTACGGCTTGACGCGGGAGCGGTCCAGGTTCGCCTGCTGGGGGAGCCGGTCGTCGACCAGCTCGGTGCCAGCGAAGCCGGTGTACTTCGAACCGGTGCCAGCGCCGCCGTTGCAGGTGAACTGTGCTGGCTGTTCGCCTGGGTTCTCACCGCTCGTGCCGGGAGGGTTGTTGCTCTCGTTCGGGTTGTTCGTCGTCCCGTCCGCGTTGAGCACGTTGTCAGAACTTCCACTGCAGGCAGTGAAGGCCAACGCAGAGGAGGTCACCACTGCAATCCAAAGTTTTCTAGTCATGGCGATTATCTCCTAAGGGCTACTGGCAGAAGCTGGCGTCTTTGGCGACGGACGCGATGGCGGACTGACTGGTCCCCGCCTGCGCGAACGAGGTCATGCACTTGTCGAAGACCGGTCCTTCGCAGCTGTACTCAGGACGGCCGTAGAGGAACTCAAAGGCGATGCGGCAGGCGCGGAACTCAAAAGCCTTGGAGTTGACCAGCGCCTCCACCAGGCCCT
>JBQTKE010000037.1:0-1640 GCA_052386435.1 Myxococcaceae bacterium | reverse complement strand
GATGCGGATGGCACCGGTGGCTGCGCGGCCTTCGCTCGCGAGTTGATCGCGTTGGCCGACGCGGATCCCACTGAAGCCCAAGCGGATGTGCTGGACGCAGGCGATCCGCGCGCGGTGCAGCTGCTGACGATTCACCAGTCGAAGGGGCTGGAGTGGCCGATCGTCGTCGTCCCGGACTTGGCCGCCCAGCGCGCCAATGAGACTGCGCGAGTGCGGTTCGATCGCGCCTTGGGGTTGTCGATCAAGCCTTGGGTTCCGGACCAAGGCGTCGCCCAGTCGCCCCGTTTTTCCCAGTTCGTCCAAGAGCAGTCGCTTCGGACCCAGGCGGAACACCGCAGGCTGCTCTACGTCGCGCTCACCCGCGCGCGCGATCAGCTCGTGCTCTCGGGGCAGACCACGCGATCCAAAGGAACTTGGCGAGGCTGGATCGACGCCGCGATCGATGCGCGTCCTGCCTTGCGCGCGTTGGTTCGCGATGTGGACGTGGAGTCGCTGCCTCGCGAGCCCGCGCCTCCACCGGCGAAGGTGCCCGCCTCTGTCTCGCAGCTGGCCCGCGTTGACCGGGTGATCGAGCACGTTCGTCAGCCGCTCGCCCTTCGCCCGGCGGGTGTGGTGTTGCCCGTCACCCAACTTCAGGACTACTTCACATGTCCGCGGCGCTACCTCTACGCGCATCAGGTGGGGCTTTCGGAATTTCCGGTCGTCTTCGATCTCGACGGAGGCGAGCCCGATGACACCACGGGGCGCAGTCCGGGAGATCGCCGGTTGAGAGGTACCCTCGCGCACCGGCTGCTTGAACAGGTGGATCTCTGGAAGCTGCGCGGCAAACCGGAGGTGTTGCGGAAGCAGCTGGAAGGGCTGCTCTGGGCGGAAGGGTTGGCGGCCAAGAGTGAGGACGCGGTGGAGATCATCCAGTGGGTGGAGTCATTCCTCGCCTCTGACTTCGCCGGGCGCCTGGCCAAGGCCGGTGCTCCCCGCGTGCACCGAGAGCTGCCGTTCCTCCTCCGCCTGGGAGACGCACCAGCGGTGCACCTTAAAGGGCAGATCGACCTGCTGTTCGAAGACGAGGAGGGAGGCGCCACGGTCGTGGACTACAAGGCGAGCAGACCGCACCCCGCAGGCCTGGACGCTTACCGGTTTCAGCTCGACTGTTACGCTCTGGCCGCCCGTCGGTTCGTTCAGGAAGGCGTCTCGATTCGGACGGGGATCGTGTTCTTACGAGGGAGCGACCGCGAACCGCAGCTCCGGCAGGGGAGCGCCGACTTCCCTGCGCTCGAGCAGACGCTTTACTCCGGGGCTGTGGAGCTCTTGGAGCGAAGCCGCACCCACGCGTGGCCGGGGTTGGAGCGAAGCGCTTGCGAGGCACTTCGCTGCGGCTACCAGTACCGCTGTCATGTTGGCGGTGTATAAGCCGCGCCATGCCGAACGTCGTCGTGATTGGTGCGCAGTGGGGTGACGAGGGGAAGGGCAAGGTCGTGGACCTGCTCACCGAGCACGCCCAGGTCGTGGTCCGTTTTCAAGGCGGGAACAACGCCGGCCACACCCTCGTGGTGGGTGGCCAGAAGACCGTCCTTCACCTCATTCCGTCCGGCATTCTTCACGCCGGTAAAATCTGCGTGATCGGCAACGGCGTGGTGGTC
>JBQTKE010000036.1:0-11523 GCA_052386435.1 Myxococcaceae bacterium | reverse complement strand
GTGACGATGACCACCCAGCCGAACAGGCCTCGCATCAGGTCTCTTCTCCCCTCGGTATCGGCCTCACTCCCACGTTGGCCCTTCGCAGGCGCCAGGCGGAACGCGGGTGGGGAGTCTGCCTTAGACTGAGCCCGTGTGATAGTTGCCATCCACTGGTTGGGTGGGGAGGCTGCTTGGCTCCGACGTTCCGGCTGCTCGTCGACAGAGACTTGCCCGCGCTGGAAGCCTTTCTCCTCGAGCACACCGACAGCTCGATGTTCCTGCGTTCCAACCTCAAGCGCGCAGGGCTCAAGTTCCGTGGACGACCTTTCGAGGCCACGTGGGCGGGAGCGTTCGAAGGTCAGCGGCTGGTCGCGGTCGCCGCGCATGCGTGGAATGGAAATCTGATTCTGCAGGCGCCGGCCCACGCCGCACCTTTGTGCGCCACGGCGTTGCGCGAATCACGCCGCGCGCTCGCCGGGATGGTGGGACCGTGGGCGCAGCTGCAGACGGCGCGCATCGGGCTGGGCTTGCAAGCGGAGCCGACGACGCTGGCGGACGCGGAGCTGCTCTTCACGCTCTCGCTGAATGCGCTCAACCCGCCGAAGGAGCTGAGTGACGGCGTGGTCCGCTGCCGCCTCGCACTGGCGCAGGACCTGGAGCGCTGCGCGCAATGGCGGCTGGAGTACAGCATTGAAGCGCTGGCGCAGAAGGACTCACGCGCGCTGCGCGAGGACACGAAAGATGCGGTGATCAATTTGATCACCGCGCGCGAGCTCTACGTTTTAGAAGCGAACGGCGCGGTGGTCGCCTGCTCCGCGTTCAACGCCGCGCTGCCGGACTGCGTGCAAGTGGGCGGGGTCTTCACGCCGCCTGCGCTGCGAGGACGCGGTTACGCGCGCGCGGTCGTCGCCGGCTCGCTCCTGCACCGCAAAGGACAGGGTGTGGGCCGCGCGAGCCTCTTCACCAACGGCGACAACGAACCGGCGCAACGCGCGTACCAGTCGTTGGGTTTTCAGCACGCTGGCAGCTACGGCCTGTTGTTCTTCGCTCGCACCGTCCGCGTACCCTGACGCGCTGCTGCGGGATTGCCGCGACGCACCGAGCTCGACACGGTGCGGCTGGCGCACCGCGCAGGGTGGGCAAGGCTCTACAGGTATTGAAGACACACAAGTAGCTCCATGTAGAGACAACACGGATGTGGCGCGAAAGCGCGGACGCGTCCTTAGATCTGCGGCCTCTCTGAGCAACCGGGTGACCATGCGCAACGTCTTCGGCTCCGCTTTGACGGTCGTCTTCCTCGCTGCGTGCGGACCTGACGCGATGCTGCGCGATGCGGATGAGCTGGGTGCGAAGCAATCTGGTTTGATCATCCCGCAGGAAGTGAAGCTCCACTTCGTGTTCCTCCACGGCGTGCAGTGGAACGACGAGGGCAGGTACAACGCGGGGGAAAGTCTGCGGTCGCTCGAAGAGGAGCTGAAGCGGAAGATCGATCTCCGCTTGCCGCAGTACCACTTTGAGCATCCCGACGCGCACCTCACATTTCAGACCTATCGCTTGGGGCTCTACACGGACGGGAACGGGAATCTGCGGCCGTCGCTGGATGATCCTTCCGACGGCAGCGGCGTTCCCTCCGCGGATCGCTGGCGCGCATCTCTGAGCGAGGGACTGACCCGAATCCTTCCCGCGGACGCCCAGAACGTCATCCTGATTGGGCACAGCACCGGCGGCCGCGTGGCAATGGAGGTCGCGGCGAACGTTGGCGGAGCGGGAGCGGTCGGCGCGCATGACTGGGGCTGGCAAAGTCGCATCGTCGGAGTGGTGACCGTGGACGGAATGATCGACGCGCTCAACAGCCCGACCTACGACTTCCTCGCGGCGTGGTCTTACGTCAGCGGGTGCAAGCTGGTGCAGGGCGATGGCTGGTGCGAGTACTCCGGTCATATCTCGGCGGTGCCCGCCACGGACTGGGTCGCCAGGAACAAGCGTGCGCTCACGTTGATCTCCGCGGGCAGGTGCAGCCCCTCGACGTGGACGGGCGAGAGTGATCAAGCGCTGCCCCTGCGTTCGCAGAGCAGTCCTTGGGCGAGCGGGCTCACCATGACGCGCTACCCCGGCGAGACCTACGGCCCAGCGTCGGGCTATCGCTATGGACCGTTCTGCCATACGGACATCACCAACACGGGCTCCGGCGCGCACTTGGCCGCGCGTGAAGAGGTCAGCAATCGGATCTTGGCGTGGTTGTTCGACGCTGCGCCGCGCGTGGCGAGCAGCTACCAGGTGAACATTCCGGCGCTCCCTCCGAATCAGTGGTCAGCGAGCTACTCGTTTGGGATCAGCTGCGGCGTGGGATCGGACGTCGGTGGAGAGATTGCCGCGATGGGGACGTGCAGTCACCCGGGGCGGTTTGATGGTGGGGACCATCCGTTTGACGCGGCGGATCTCGACATCGTGCGGACGGGGCCTTGCCGCGCAACAGTGCGGTGGCGGCACCTCGACTCAGGGCTTCACGCGGCAAGGTTGAACGTGAAGCTTCACTCCCAGCCCTCCGGTGGCGGGATGATCTCGACGCTCAATCAAAAAAAGGAAGCAATGGCCGGGCTTCGTTGACGTCTTTCCGATTCCGGGAACAGTCGGGCGCGCGCTCGGGTGGCCGTGGACGGATTCGCTGCTCGGGCCTCACGTTTCTTGTTGGGGCTTGTGCTCCATGAAGGTGTGGGTCTCGGACTCTCGCTCTTGGGTGAACCCCAGTCGGAGGTAGAGGCGTTGCGCGGGGGAGCGCTTCGCTACCACCAACGTCACGCGCGCTCCAACGTCCTTCGCGTCGCTGAGAATCTTCTGCAGCAAGCAGGTGCCGAGGCCCTGACCCTGGTGTTCCGGGGCGACGTCAATGCTCACCAGGTTCACCTTTTCGGCGGCGCGATCCAAGCGGTAGGCGGCGATGATTCGCCCCTCCTCTCGCACGACTCTGACTCCGGTGAGGTTGCGCTCCCAGTCCCGAAAGAAGTGCTCACGCGGCGAAGCGCCCTGCGCCTCCGTGTGGAGGACGTAGAGCGCTTCGAGATCCTCTGCTTCCGCGGGTTCAACTTCCACGGCTGGGCCTACTTCTTCGGTTGACCCAGCTCCGCTCGGCGCTTGTCGATCTTTGCGATCAAGCCCTTCACGCCTTCCTTGTCGATCACTCGCACGAACTGGTTCTGGTAGTCCTTCACCAACGAGTCGCCGTCGAAGGACACGTCGCGGATCTTCAGCCCGTCCGCTCCCTTCACCCAGTGCAGGTCGACTTTCGTTTCGAGGTCGTCTTTCACGACCTTGGCGTCAATTGGAACGGTGGTGACGTCCTTGTCTTCCTTCGGCGATCCGACGGTGTACTTCGCCTTCTTGAAGAAGGAGCCGGAGTCGGGATACGCGACCAGGCGCACCAGCTCTTTGAACTTCTTCTGGAACTCCGTCTTCTCCGCGGCGCTGAACTTGTCCACGCGCGGTGTGATGGGCGTGTTCACCAGCGAGTCCCAGTCGAAGTAGCCGTCCAGCTCCGAGAAGACTTTCTGGTTGGCGTCCTTGTCCGCCTTGGTGAGCTTGCCGTCATCCGGCTTCACCTTGAGCAACGCAGCGATGAACGCTTCGGTTCGCTTCTGCGCGGGCGCGCTTTGCGCGAACGCAGCGGTGGGCAACAGCAACAACACAGCGGCAGCCAGTCGTTTCATGTGAGCCATTCCTTGTTGCAACGAGTCTTGGGTCTGCGGACGACCAGGGTCGTCACTTATTCGGTGCCGCCTCTTTTGCCGCGACCTGACGGCGGTTTACCAACAACAAGAGCGCAGGGAATCCCACCAGCATCACCACCAAGTTCATGGCGAACCCCAGGTTTGCCAGGCGTCCAAGCGAGTTCAAACCGGGATGATCCGCCAACAGCATGGCGCCGAAGCCGACCGCGCTGGTGAGCAAACCGCCGCAGATGGCTCGCCCAGTTTCGGCGTACACCGGACCGAAGTTTCCGTGAGCGTCACTCAAGCGGGAGATGAGGTGCACGCCGGCGTCCACGGTCACGCCAATCAACACCGGCACGATGAGGATGTTCAGGTAGTTGAAGGGAATTCCCAGAAAGCCCATCAGGCCGGTCAAGCCCATCAGCGAGAGCACGGTGGGAGACAAACACAGCAGCGCGTTGCGAAGAGAGCCCAGGGTCAGCCACATCGCCAGCGTCACCAGGATGAGCGCGGCGGTGACAATAGGCGCGGACTCGCGGGTGACCATCTCCAAGACGTCCGCGAGAATCATCGCCTCGCCCGCCGCGGAGAAGGTATCGCCGTTGGGCAGCTCAATGCCGCGTACTTCTTTCGCGAACTCGCTGACTGCCTTGCCGTCGGAGAGCTTGATGGCCGGGAAGATGAGGACGTAGCCACCGCCAGCGCTGCGATCCAGACCACCGAAGGTTCTCTGGATGGATTCCGGGATGTCCTCACGCTTGAAGGCGGGTGTGCTCACGCGCCGCAGGAGCTGCTTCACTTCATTGCGGCGTTCGCTTTCCAATTTCTCCAGGTTCACCTTCTCCAAGATCTTGCGGATCTCACTGAAAGCTTGAACCTTTTCTTCCTGCTGCGTCGGAACGAGATCATCCAACGCGCCAACAAAGTCGACCGTCGAGGCCTTGCCCTGCTTGCGACGCTCCGCTTGGCGCTCCTTGATGGCCTTGACCAGCGCGCGCTCGCTCTCCGGCTTCTGGGTGAGGATGATCACCGGCTCCTGCGAGTAGCCGAGGATCTTGTTGGTCTCGCGGTCGAGCAGGAACGACGGCAGCGTGGAGTCTTCCAACGAATTGAAGTCGAAGTCGAAGTACACGCGCGGCGTCTGCGCAATGAAGAAGAGCAAGACCGCGCCCACCACGAAGGTGATCTGCTTCGCGTAACGAGGCACCGCCACCGCGAGCTCAGAGCTGGCACCGGCCATCGCCGCGCCGCGAGAAGGCCTCCACCCCAACCGCGTGGCCAGCCCGAGGATCGCGGGCAGAATCGGGAAGTACGCCGCGAGCACAATTGGCATGCCCATGGCGGCGATCACCCCGAACTCTCGGAAGGCTCGGAACTCTGAGTACGCAATCGCCGCGAAGGTGAGTGACGCGACCAAGGACGAGACCAGCGCCGAACCGCCGGTATGATTGAAGGAGTCTCTCACCGCGTCTTCGGAGGACATGCCTTCTGTGCGCAACACTTCGTAGCGGCCGAGCAGGTGGATGCCGTGTTCGGTGCCCAGACCTCCAAGAATCGCTCCAAGAAAACCGGTCAGCACATTGAGCGACCCGAAGATGTAGTGCGTGATGCCGTAGGTCCAGACCAGACCGCAGCTCACGGGCACCATCACCAGCGCCACCGCGAGCAGCGAGCGGAAGTGGAACACCAAGTAGATGAGCAGGATGATCGCCGCGAGCGTCGACGCGCTGGTCATGTCGTTGGTGATCTGCTTCTGCTGATCCACCTTGTACTTGTACGTACCGGTGAGCCCGACTTTGAAGTTCGCGCCGTATTGCTTGAGATCTTCGTGTGCGAAGAAATTCTCCACCTCTTCGACGAGGCGCTGAGAGAAGGCCAAGTTGGTGGCGGTGATCGACGGCTTGGCCATCACCACGACCATCTTCATCACCGGATCCACGTAGTATTCGCCGGTGCCGGCCAAGCGCTGGTTGGAGCTCTGCGAGTACTTGGCGCGAATGTCTGAGAAGTCGAGCGACGGCGGAGGCTCGTCGTCCAACTTGACGAACATGGGGTTCATTTGTCGCCGCTGGTACTTCTCGTACTCCTTGATGCGGTGCTGAATCTCCTGCACGTCTTCGAGATCCAGGTAGTGCAGCATGCGGTCGTCGAGGAACTGGAACGGCTTCTTGTACTCAACCCAGCGGAAGGGATTTTGGTTGTGCCACTCTTCCGGATCTCCGGGCCGCTTGCTGAACTTCAGAGTCTGAATTTTCGCCGCGTAGTCATCCGCGAAACGCTTGAGTGATGCTTCATCGCCGCCCATTCCCACCACGACCAGATAACCAATTCCGCCGAAACGCTTTCTCACCGGCTCCAGATCACGAACGCTCTGGAACGTCTGCGGGAGCAGCTTCTCCAGGTCCGCGCTCACCCGCATCTTGCTGGCCGCGTAGCTGCCCGCAGCGGTGACCACCGCCGCGATCAGCAGGGCCAGGACCGGTTTGCGGTGCACCCGAACCGTCACCTCGCCCAGAGCCTGCTCGATGCGCTGCATGAAGTTGCTGTCTGCCAAGGTGCACTCCGCTGGAGGTCGGCCAACCTGTTCGAGTGCAGAACAGAGCGCAGACCTCCGGACCCGTCCAGAACTCATTCGACGCGCGCCGGGAAGAGGAGATAAGCAGACGCCATGACCTCTTCACGCTTGTTCGTTGGGCTCGGTGTTGCTCTCGCGTTGGCCGCCTGCAAGAAGACACCCGACCCTGCGTCCACGCCGACGGTCGCAACCGACAAGAAACCAACGGGCACGCTCGCGGATCCATCCAAGCTGACCGAGACCGCGCCCGCGGTGTACCGAGCGCGATTCACGACCACGCAGGGTGACTTCGTCATAGAGGTCACCCGCGAATGGGCACCGCTGGGCGCGGACCGTTTCTACAACCTGGTGAAGAACGGCTACTACAACGACACCGCGTTCTTCCGAGTCATCGACGGCTTCATGGCGCAGTTCGGAATCAGCGGAGATCCCGCGATCAATCCCATCTGGCGTGCGGCGAAGATTCCGGACGATCCGGTGACTCAGTCCAACACCCGAGGCATGGTGACCTTCGCGACGTCAGGGCCGAACGCACGCACCACGCAGATCTTCATCAACTACGGCGACGGTCACACCAACCTGGACAGCATGGGCTTCGCGCCGTTCGGACAAGTGGTGGAGGGCATGGCCGTGGTCGACAAGCTCTACAACGGCTACGGCGAGGGAGAGCCGCGCGGACAAGGGCCGAATCAGATGCTCATCCAAGTGAAGGGGAACGCGTACCTCAAGTCCGACTTCCCCAAGCTGGACTACGTGAAGACCGCAAAGCTGGTGACGGGTGCTGAGACTGTCTCGCCGCCCGCAGCTCCCGCGGCGCCTGCTCGCTGAACATGAAAACGCCGCTGAGAATCACGGCCGGGTGTTTGAGATGGTGTTCCGCGTGGGTCACGCCCTTTCAGTGCAGGCGTCTCCACTGTGGGAGCCCGTCGCTACTCGAGGAACCGCGGGCTTTTTTGCTATGAACGCGACGTGAGCACACAAACAGAGTCCAAGTCGACACGTGGCGCGCAGCACGAGGGTCTGATGGGCGGAGCAGGCGCGCTGGTGCGCTTCCGTCCCGAACGCATGGTCTTCAGCGATCCCACGCTGAACGTTCGCTGCCGCTATCAACTAGAGGGCAAGCAGGTCGGCCCTGTACCGGTGCTCGACGTCAGCGCCGCGGGCATTGGCATTGGTCAGTGCCCCGCGCCGTTGCCCGCTCCGGGAACGAACTTGAAGTTGGAGCTCCTCATCGGCGACGACCCAGTGTGGGAGGGCGAAGCCGCGGTGATGCACGTGGTCGACGTTCCGCACATGCGGCTGGGCGCGCGCTTCACCAGCGGCCTCTTGGACATGCGTCAGCTGCAAGCGCGCACCCGCCACGTCGAAGGGGGCGTGCTCAAATCACTCGAACGTCTCAACTCCACACGCGACACGGTGCCGGAGAGCTTCCGCTCCAACGTGGGCGATCTGCGCGTGATGCTGGCGGACGCGCGCACCGAATTCGAACGTATGGAGCGCGGGCCGCTCTCGCTCTCACACGACGATGAAAACAAGGTCTTCAACGTGCTGCTGGAGCGTTGGGGCAAGGATTTCTACGGCAAGCTTTCAGAGGTGTGGAAGGCCACGAAGACGCTGTCCGCGGAGCAGCAAGAGTTGGCGCGCACGTACGCCACGACGCAGTTGTTGCCGCTGATGCTGGCGTGCCCCATTCACCGCCGCGCGTTTGAAAAACCGCTGGGCTACGCGGGCGACTACCACTTGATGACGCTCTACTTCGCCAAGCAGCTCACGGGTGAAGGGCTCTTCGGGCGCTTCCTCCACTTGCTGGGGAAGAACTACACGCTGGGAAAGACTGTCATCGATCGCGTGCGCTGCATGCGTGAGGTGGTTCGCGAAACCATCAATCAACCCGGCGACGGGCCGGTGCGCATTCTCTCCGTCGCGTGCGGTCCTGCGCTGGAGCTTCAGCAGTTGATTGATTCGCTGGAGATGGTGAAGCGTCCGGTTGAGCTCATCTTGATGGATCAAGACGAGGAAGCGCTGGAGACGGCGCACCACCTGCTCTCCGACAAGCTGGTGCAGAAGCACAAGGCCAAGCTCCCCATTACGCTCACGTGCCTGCACCTCTCCGTGCGGCAGCTGCTCAAGCCGAACGACGAGCATGAGCTGCAAGCGCGTCAGGCACTGCTCAACAACCTAGACCTCATCTACTCCGCGGGGCTCTTCGACTACCTGCCGGAGAATGTGGCGATGGCCTTGGTAGTGACGCTCTTTGGTGGGCTGCGCAGCGGCGGGCGGGTGCTCGTCGGGAATCTGAAAGAGGCGGCCGATACCTGCTTCACCATGGAGTACGTGGTTGCCTGGCACCTCATTTACCGAGTGCAGGAGCAGATGAAGAAGATCGGCTCCAGCGTGGCGTCCCAAGCTTCCAGCGTAAACGTATGGGAGGACGCCACCGAGCACTGCATGTTCCTCGACGTGCGCGCCTAGCAGCGATGTCCCCACGCCATCGCACAGTGCCGCCGTCTTGAAACAACGACGGTTGCGTTAGTCTCTGGTCCTGTCGCGCGGGGTGTTTTCTCTCGCCGAAGAACCCGGGGAGCAGCGATGGGAGTAAGCGAGCTCGGCCTTCCGAGCTCTTCCGCGAGCGTGGTCGCAACAACCTCCAGCGCGAGAGTCGTTGCGCAGCCGTCGGACGCTTCCCTCGATGCGTTTCATGAAGAGCTGCGGTCTCGAAACCAGCAGCTGTTCTTCTGGTCTTCCGTCATCTTCAATTCGGTCTACGTGATGTGGACCGCGTTCGACTACCTCCTCGCGCGCGAGCATTGGCTTCAATTTCTCCCGCTGCGTTTTGCGGCCTCCGGCCTCAACACGCTGGTGTTGGTGGCGGCACGACGTCCCGCGCTCAAGCGCTACACCTTCGAAGCGTTTTGGGGATGGTTGTTCGTCTTTGGTGTCTTCGTGGTGCCCATGCTGACGCAAGTCGACGCGGGCTTTGTCGCCTACGTCCTGGGCTTCAGCATCGTGTTGTTCGGCGTGGGCCTGGTGCCGATGTGGCCGCCTGATTGGGCAGGATCGATCCTGGTCGCCATTCGCACCGGGGCGGGTGGGGGCTTGGCCTTCGCCCCGCCGCACGCCAACTCGCGCGATTTCGTCGCGGGCACTTTTTTCGCCATCACCTCCGCCGTGATGAGCGCCGTGCTGGCGACGTCGAAGTACTACCTGGTGAAGCGCCACTACTTCACGCGACTGCAGCTGCGCGACGAGCAGATGGTGTCGGAACGGCTGCGTGAAGCGGACCGGATCAAAGACGAGTTCCTGGCCAACGTCTCGCACGAGCTGCGCACGCCGCTCAACGGCATCATCGGTTTGTCCGAGTCGATGCTCGACGGCGCCGCGGGAAAACCCACACCGGCGCAAGCGTCAAATTTGGCGATGATTGCCACCAGCGGGCGACGCTTGGCGAACCTAGTCAACGACCTGTTGGACTTCTCCAAGCTGAAGAACCACGAAGTTCAGCTGGCGGTGAGGTCCACCGATCTCAAGCCCAACATCGACATCGTCATCGCGCTCCTGACTCCGCTCGTCGAGAGCAAGCCCTTAAAACTGATCAATCGACTGGACGAGTCGCTCCCTCTGGCGCTCGCGGATGAAAACAGACTGCAGCAGATTCTGTTCAACCTGATTGGCAACGGGATCAAGTTCACCGAGCGCGGCACCGTGGAGGTCACCGCGCGGCTGGTGGCGCCGCTGATTGAGATCACCGTGCGCGACACCGGCATTGGCATCGCGCGCGATGATTTCGGCCGCATCTTCGAATCGTTCCAACAGGGAGATGCTTCGGCGTCGCGCAACTACGGTGGTACGGGCTTGGGTCTGGCGGTCACCCGTCAGCTGGTGGAGCTGCACGGTGGAACCATCAACGTCACGTCGACAGTGGGCGAGGGCTCCGCGTTCACCTTCACGCTACCGTTGGGCGAGACTCGAACAGAGTCCGATTCGGCCGTGGGCCTTGATTTGTTGCAACGCCGTGTGATGTCGACACCAGTGACGTTCTCAACTCCCCTGCCTGCGCCCGCGGGCGCCGCGGAAGTGCTGGTGGTCGACGACGAGTCGATCAACCTGCAGGTCGTCACCAACATGCTCTCCATCGAGGGCTTCAAGGTCAGTGAAGCCAGGTCCGGACCCGAAGCGCTGGACAAACTGGAGAAGGGCTACAGGCCGGCGCTGGTGTTGTTGGACGTAATGATGCCGAAGATGTCCGGCTTCGACGTATTGAAGGAGCTGCGCAAGAAGTTCCGGGCCGCGGATCTGCCGGTGATTCTGCTCACGTCCAAGAACCAGGTGAGCGATCTGATCCAGGGCTTCGAGTCCGGCGCCAATGACTACGTCACCAAACCCATCGCCAAAGGCGAGCTGCTCTCGCGCATTCGCGCCCATCTCGAAACCGCGCGCACGTATGAGGCGTACGGTCGCTTTGTTCCCCACCAGTTCCTTCGTCACTTGGGTCTGAGCAACATCCTGGAGGTGAACCTGGGTGATCAGGTTCAGAAGGAGATGGCCATTCTCTTCTCCGACATTCGGTCTTTCACGACCTTGTCGGAAGAGATGACGCCGGCGGAGACCTTCAACTTTTTGAACTCGTTCTTGAGCCGCGTGGCGCCGGTGATCGCCCACAACGCGGGCTTCATTGATCAATACATCGGCGACGCCGTGATGGCGCTCTTTCCCGGCAACGTCGACGACGCGTTGAACGCGGCGATTGAGCTGCGCGCGGCGGTGCGTCTGTACAACGAACACCGCGGAATGAGTGGCTATAAGCCGATAAAGATCGGCACAGGGCTTCATACAGGCCCGCTGATCTTGGGGACCATCGGATACGAGGCGCGTCTTCAAACAACGGTCGTCGCCGACAGCGTGAACCTTGCGTCGCGGTTGGAAGGGCTGACCAAGACCTTTGGAATTGAAGTTGCGATCAGCGAGGAGCTGCTCGCGCGCGTGAGAGATCCTTCCCGTTACAACTTCCGCACGCTGGGCCAGGTTCGCGTGAAAGGAAAGCGGCGCAGTGTTCACGTTTACGAGTTGCTGGATGGCGCCGTCGATGAAGAGCTGAAGCTGCGGCTTGCCACGCGGCAGACGTTCGAGCTGGGCGTGATGCATCTGCTGGAGCGGCAGTACTCTCAGGCCGTCGCGTCGCTGGAAGATGTGATCCAACGCGATCCCACGGATCAGGCCGCGGAACACTTGCTAAAGCGCGCGAGAGATTTCGAGAAGAAC
>JBQTKE010000035.1:0-6739 GCA_052386435.1 Myxococcaceae bacterium | reverse complement strand
GGTGATCTCCTTCAACGCTTCCGCCGCGGCCTGCGCGCACGTCGCGTCGTCCGAGCCGGTCATCCCAATCAGCCCATCCACCGCGTCGCGATCGTGGAGCACACCCAGCGCTCGCGCAGCCAAGGACCGGCGAAGCGGATCACTCGCCGCCAACTCCTGCCGCAGCCCGCGCATCGCCGTGTCGAAGCGAGGCAGCCGTCGCAGCGCCGTGGCCGCGGAGCGCGCGGCGGAAGAAATATCCGGCTCCAAGTCGAAGAGCGCGCGCAGCACTCCGTCGACCAGCTCCGCGAAGGGCATGTTTCCCGCGGTGAGCAGCGCCAAGTAGCGCGTCTGCGAATCCGACGCGTCGAGCAGCGGGGCCAACGCCTTCGCACCCGACCGGCCCAGTCTTGCCAGCGCCGCGGGGATGGGACCCAGCTCGTCCGCTTCGGGAAGCTCCGTGACGGGTGCGCGCGTCCACGCCGTGGGGCCCGGGAACGATCGCGCCAGAACCTCCGCGGACGCCTCCGGGGTGCGCGCCAGCTCGGCCATGACACGGGCACGCGCGGCAGGATCCGGTCCCGTGAGACGGCGCAAGAGCGGGGCGAAGTCCGGAGGAGGCCGCTCGCCCTCCGCGAACGCCAGGCCCGGCATCGACGCCGCGCGCCCCAGGCTTCCCATGCTGCTGGACGAAGAAGGGCTCCAACCAAAGCCTCCGCCCGTTGCACCCAGTCCCGCGCGGTTCGCGAAGCTCAGTCCCTCGAGCAGACCCTCGCCCCCGCCCGCCGCGCGCTGTTTCCGCCTGAGCAGCAGCTCTTGGAAGGTCGCCGGCAGCTCTTGGCAGAACAGGTGAAAGTCGGCGAGGCGGCGCTGACTGATCGGCGACTGACCGTTGTCACCGTAGATGAGCGCGACCAACCGGCCTTTGACTTCCAACGGGAAGAGGAAGACCGAGCGTGGCGTGCGCCCCAGTTGATCCAAATAGTGCTGATTGAGCGAGTCGTGCGGCAGCGGCCCCACGTAGCTGCCGCGCGTCACCGCGACCGTGCGAAACACTGACGCCGCGTCGAGCGGAAAGGAGACCGCTTGGATCCGTTCCTCGTTCTCCCCGCCCTTCGCGTCCCAGCCCACCGCCGCGCCGCGAACCACCGCGAACGCCGCCGCGTACTCGAACGTGCGCCGCGCGAAGCGAAGCGTGACGTCGATGATCTGATCTCGATCCTGCGCGACCGCCTTCAGCGCCGCGCGCGCCTGAACCAACGACCACTCCGGCCCTCCATCCGCCAGGGCCGGCTCGACGCGAAATTCAGGAACGGTGGGCGAGCGAGCACGACCCGCGTCAGCGCGCGGTCCGCTTGAGAGGTTGGCTGCCGCGGACGATCGAGAGGGGCCGGTGGATCCAGAGGGTCCCGCGCCCTGAGCGGACATCGTCGCCGATCCACGCTCAGCCGAGACACCACGCCCCGGGCCCCGCGCAGGCACGTTCACCAGCGGCACGGCCTTCACCGTGGTCGGGACACTCTGCGGCACCGCGGGCTCACTCCGCCCCAGCGGCACCGCGTTCGCCGCGGCAGGCTTGGCCGACTCCCTGGCGAACGCCGCGTAGCTGGGCGCATCCACCGCGACCGTCTCTTCGCGCACGTGCATCTGCGGGACGGTGGCCCTCGTCACGGCCTTACCCTGCTTCTTATTCTCCAGCGGAATCGGCTCGTCGGCCTTGGGCGGCGCGGAACCACGCTGCGGCTCCAGCATCGAGAGCACCTTCGTGTACCGCGAAGGCAGCGGCGCCTTGTAGATGTTCGAGATCCAATCCCGAATCCTTGCTTCGATCGCGATCCACAGCTCCAACCTCTTCCCGAGGAGAAAACCGACCTCGTTCAATTCGCCCATCGGCACCGGGTAGCTGCAGGCGATGTGGAGCGAATCGTCGTCGACAGAGAGCGGGACGATGCCCATGCGCTCGGCGATCTTCGGAGGGATGAGCGGAGCGATCTCCTCGTTTGGCTCGAAGTCAGCCAGGTTCACCAGCCGGTACCCCGAGACATCCGCGAGCGCCTGCAGCACGCCCGCTTCAGAGATCAACCCCTGTTCCAGAAGTACCGTGTCCAGCGTGCCCCCGGACACCGCCCTGAGACGGACCGCCTCATCGACTCTCTCCTGGGGGAGAAGGCCTTGGGCGACGAGGTGTTGAGCAAGCCGTGCGGGCATGGGGCGCCAGGCATCTTACGGCCTCGCACCCGGCAGACAATGACTGCTTCAGGTGGGAATCACGATGAAGGTGGACGTGAGCTTGTCGTGCAGCGTCTGTCCCTTGCGGTCGAACAAGGCCAACCAGAAGCCACCCAGGAAAACCGCGAAGGAGACGGTGGTCAGGAGAGCCCGGACCGACGCGCGCGCTGGGGTAGGTGCGAGTCCAGACGCGTCCACCAGCCGAAGCCCCAGCAGCCGTCGACCCGGCGTGCGTCCCTCCCAGATGACCGCGAACACCGCGGAGTAGACCAGACAGATGAGGAGGGTGAGCACCAGCCCGGGCACCATGACCGGCTGCCAGGCATGGAGCCGCAGCATCACCGCGTCCAGTCCGCCCAGCGAGTGGGTGGGGGGAGTGATGCCGGTCACCGCCAACGCGACCGTCAGGTAGAGCGCCACCACTGTGCCAATGGCGGCGGCGTCGACAGCCAGCGCGGCCACGCGACGCCAGAGGGGAGCGGGACGGGCAGTGTGAGTCGTCATGTTGGGGCTGTCCGAGAAGTCTTCGTCCTGTGCTTCAAGCTGTCGAGGAGGAGGGCGGGGCGTACCAGACTTGGCGCGCGGCGGAGGCGGCGTGACCACGTCATCGTCCGGGTCGTAACGCGGCGTGCGAACCGGGGGAGGAAGGGGAGTGCGCTGAGCGGGCGGAGGCGCGGCGCGCAGATCGGAGCGTGGAATCGCGGGCGGCGCGGCCGAGGCAGCGCGGGTCTGCGCCGGAGGAACCAACGATCTAGGGACCGCAGGCTCCGTGCGGTGAGCCGGCGTCCGCGAAGGTTCGGGAGGCGCCTGACGTTGCTGACCCGGAGCCAAAGGAGGCCGCGGCGTGCGCTGCATGGGCGGAGGCTGTGGGGTGCGCGAGAGATCCGCGAACGACGGGACGCCCGGCTTTTGACTGGGCACCGGATTGCCTTGGCGACGATCCAGACTCAGCTCGCGGTGGAGCATCGACGGGAGCGCGTCGTCGAGGAGGCCCTCGCCGTGGCAGCTGGAGCACTCGCCCGTGGGCGGCAACGTGGCACCGCATTTTAGACACTTCGACAAATTCGCCTCCCAAGGAAAAGGCTGCCGGGCACCCTACGCGAAACTGGCCATAGAAGCGGGCCCTACATGAGAGGTCAGCGCGTGCCCTGGATCAAGAAACCCGCACGGGCTTCGACGCGGAGGCCCAGAAACAACAGGAAGGTCGGGCACCTCCGCGTGCCTGCGGCAAGCCATGCGCTTTGTACCGCAACAAATACAGGTACCAGGCGTGCACCCGCCGTCGACCGGTAAATCCCAGAACCAAACAGGACCGCCGCTCAGCCCAGACGCCCGTCCCGGTGCAGCACCACACACAACGCCGCGACCGAGGCCGTCTCCGTGCGCAAGATGAGCTGTCCCAGGGAGACGGGTTGGCCTTGAACCTCTGAGCGGTCGAGCCCCCCTTCGGGGCCGATGATCAGCGCGAGCGGCACGTCCGCCTTCAGCGCTTGCGACAGACTCACTGCGCGCTCTTCCTCGTCCAGCGTGAGGAGCTGAGTGCCGGGCGCGAGCGCCTGCACCGCCTCCATGAGCGACGTGACGGCGTGAACAACAGGCACATCGCGGCGACCGCTCTGCCGCGCGGCTTCCTCGGCGATCTTCTGCCAGCGCTTGGTCTTGTTTTCTGTCTTGGAGGGATCGACCTTCACCACGCTGCGCACGGTCTCAACCGGCGCGAGCGCGGAGACGCCCAGCTCCGTGGCCTTCTGAATGATCCACTCCCACTTGTCGCCCTTGGGCAGCCCTTGAATGAGCGTGAGGTGCCGCCCCGCGACGCACTCCTGTGCCGCCCCGAGCTCCAACAGCGAGCTGTCCTCGTCGACTCGCTGCACCTTCGCCGCGAAGGCCTTTCCCTTCCCGTCAAACACCTCCAGCGTGTCGCCCCTCATCAGCCGAAGCACGCGGGTGAGGTAGTGGTGCCGCTCGCCCGCGAGCGTGAGGTGCGGCTCCGGCAGCGGGTGAAAGAGACGAATCATGCGCGGCGCAGCTCAATGCGGACCCACTCGTTCATCTGAGCTCCACCCGCTGGGGTGAGTCCCAGCTTCACGAACGCGGCCTCCACGCCGCTGCGCTGAGGCGCGAGTACGCCTGCCAGGATCAACCGGTCCTTCACCTTGGGGACGATCAACGGGGCGAGATCGATCAGCGTGTTGGCGAGAATGTTCGCGAGGACGAGATCGAACGTTCCGTCGATCACGTCGAGCGTCTTCTCAGAGAGCTCGAGGTCCAGAGTCTGATTCACCTGGGCGTTCTCTTTCGCGAGCTCCACCGAGAGCGCGTCGTTGTCCACGCCCACGGTGCGACCGGCGCCCAACTTCTTCGCGGCGATCGCCAGCACGCCGGTGCCGGTTCCCACGTCGAGCACCGTGGCGCGCGGGTGACCCTGGAGATAGGTGTTCACCGCTTCCAAGCAGAGTGACGTGGTGGGGTGGTCGCCCGTGCCGAACGCCATCTTCGGCTCGATGACGATGGCGAGCTTTCCCTCGGGCGCCTTCTCTCGTTCCCACGGCGGACCGACCCACAGCCCACCCACCTCGACGGACTTAATCAGCGCCTTCCAGCTGTTCGACCAGTCTTGATTGACCACCTCGTCGACGCGACAGCGCGCCTTCGGGAAACTCTCCCGCAGCTCTGCGTCGGCCGCGCGCGCCGTCTCCGCCTCGTCGAAGAAGCCGATGACGATCGCCTCACCCGGGTTGGGGCCGCGCACGCCGGGCATGGGCGGTGCCTCGCGGTCGCGGACCTCCAGTCCTAGCGCGCCCAGGTCGTGAAGGGTGGACTCCAGGAGCTCCGCTTCGTCCTCGGGGAGCTCCACCGTCAATGACAAATATGTTTCCGCCATAGAGCCCTTTTACCTGCCTGGCCTATGTTGTCCCGCGTGAACCCCCTTTCCGGAGCATCCGAGTGACGCGAGGCGAGCTGAAGATCCATCGACGCGGTCACAGACGCTGGCTGGGCGCGCTCACAGTGATTCTCTTCACCGCCTGCTCCGGCCCCTTGGCGAGCGACGCGGCCATCTGTCGCGATTGGATTGCCCGCGTCTGCGCCGCGCCTCGGTGCGAACAGGTCACCATCAGCTTGGAGGTGGGGGATGACTGCTCGGAGGTGCTGCTCGCGCGCAGTGGATGCGCGGCGGAGGGGTTCACCTTCACGTCGGTCATGCGTGAGCGCTTTCTGAATTGTCGGTTGCCGCTGCTGCGCGGTGGACGGACCGAGCCGGTCGCTCCGGACTGCATCGATCTCTCGCAGGCGTTTGATCAGTGCACGGATGTGACTCGGATCTTCGCGGATGGAGGAACGCCATGAAGCGCGTGACGACGTGGACGCTGTTGGGCGTGTTCGCCACGGGATGCGTGGTCACGCAGACCAAGGCGGAGCGAGGGCCGCTGCTGAAGACCTACGAGCGCAACGCAGTTCGTCAATCCGGAGGCGTGCAGGCGGCGGTCACCGCGAAGTGGCCGGAGCTGACCTTCTCCTTCTCAGAGTTTGATCTGTGCGGCGTGCAGAAGGTGGAGACGTACGAAGAGAAGGTCACGTTCGAGAAGAAGAACCCGGCGACCGTGCCGGCGTTGGCCGTGGGCGCTCCGCTCACCGTCGCGGGGGTGGCGCTGTTGCTCGCGCGCGGCGCGTTCTCGAATACGCCTGGTGCGCAGATTGATGGCAGCGGTCGGTACGGTGCTCCGCCTCGACAGCTTGCGACGGGCTGGGGGATTGGGCTGGTCAGCGTGGGCGTCCCGGTGCTCGCCGTGGGATTGGTGAGCCTCTTCGCCAGCGGGACCTCGCACGAGACTCGGCAGGTGGAGGAGATCGCGCAGAACGTGGAGACGCCGTGTCATGCTCGGAAGGTGAATGGCGAGGTCACGTTCCTGGGGCAGGGGAAGGTGCCCAAAGAGAAGGCCACGCGCGATGGAGTGGTGACTTTCACCGCCAAGGAATTGCGCGGCAATGACTTCGACTCGGTGCTCTTGCAAGGGCGCGCCACGGTTGCCTCGAAAGAAGACGCGGAGCGGTTGGCGGCCTTCGGTGCGTGCTTGGAAGTGATTCCGCTTCCACCGGCCGCGGAGCTCGCGAAGAAGGATCCGGCGGCGCTCGGCGATCTGCTTTTGGCGGCCCAGGCTTGCGGGAGTGTTCCGGGGGCACCCGCGTCGGAGGCGGTGAGGAGGTTGGAGGACGAACAGCTCCGGCGTCCTTAGAAAGGGAAGCAACGGCCGCGTTCTCGTGGAAGAGGGTTGGCTGAAGCTTGAAGCGGGGCTTTGTCTTAGCGCGACGCGACTTGGGTCGCTTCACTCCTTGCGAGCAGCCGATACGCCGCGTGACTGGCCAGCACGCGCTTCACGTAGTGGCGGGTCTCTCCGAAGGGGATCTCTTCGACGAGCTCGTCGGTGTCGAGGTCCGGCCGCTCCTTGACCCACTTCGCCACCGCCGTGGGTCCAGCGTTGTACGCGGCGATCGCCAGCGCGGGTTTGCCGTCGAACTGCTTGAGCAACGC
>JBQTKE010000034.1:0-16063 GCA_052386435.1 Myxococcaceae bacterium | reverse complement strand
TTGTCGCCGCAGCCTCCTGTGAAGCTGCGTTCGCGGCCGGCGAAGAAGGGTTCGAAGGCGCTCAAGCGCTGAGCACAGGAGCGCTTGCGAAGAAGGGCTCGAAGGTGCTCGAGCACTGAGCATATGGTCGGCACCTTATGAGCGAGCTTGCTGAGAAAGTGTCGTCGGCGTTCGCGGATCGCGCGCGCTTGAAGGAGCCCGGATACGCGGAGGCGGTGCGCGAGACGATCGCGCTGTTGGACGCGGGAAAAATTCGGGTCGCGGAGAAGGGCGTGGAAGGGTGGCGCGTGAACGCGTGGGTGAAGGAGGCGATCCTTCTCTATTTCGCGGTGGCGGAGATGAAGGTGATGGAGACGCCGCCCTTCGAGTTCTTCGACAAGGTGCCGCTGAAGAAGGGGCTTGAGGCCGCGGGCGTACGCGTGGTCCCGCCCGGGACGGTTCGCTACGGCTCGTTCCTCGAGCGTGGCGCGGTGGTGATGCCGGGCTTCGTGAACATTGGCGCGTACATCGGCGCGGGAACGATGGTGGACACCTGGGCCACGGTTGGGTCTTGCGCGCAGGTGGGCAAGAACGTGCACCTCTCGGGCGGCGTGGGGCTGGGCGGGGTCCTCGAGCCGCCCGCGGCTTCGCCGGTGATCATTGAGGACGGAGCGTTTCTGGGCTCGCGATCGATCGTCGTAGAAGGAGTGGTGGTGGAAGAGGAAGCGGTGCTAGGCGCCAACGTGGTGCTCACCGCGAGCACGCAGATCATCGACGTCACGGGTGTGCAAGAGAAGGTCTACAGAGGACGGGTGCCCGCGCGCAGCGTGGTGATCCCGGGTACGCGCGAGAAGGAATTTCCCGCTGGGACCTTCCACGTGCCCTGCGCGCTGATAATTGGACAGCGCAAGGAGAGCACCGACAAGAAGACCTCGCTCAACGGTGTGTTGCGCGAATTCGCTGTTCCGGTCTGATGAACGTCCTGATCGTTGGCGGCAGCGGGTCCCCGCTTTTTCAAGCGCGGCTCTGGAAGCTGCGGAGCTGCTCGCGCAGTGTCTCCGGCTTCAGCAGCAGAAACTGCGCGTCGCCAAAGCTGAGAGCATCCCCATCCGCGAGGACGGTCTCGCGATCGAAGAGGCGCTTGGCGTTGACGAAGGTTCCGTTGCGCGAGCCAAGATCCTTAATCGAGCAGAGTTTCTGCGTAGGGTCCCAGTGAAACGAGGCGTGCCTGCTGGAGACTGAAGGCTCGTGGACCGTCAGGTCGGAGTCGTCCGCGCGCCCGACGGTGAGCTCGCCTTTCTCAGGCAAGAGCAGGAGCGAGAGCACGAGGAGATTTTCAAACTCTTGGAGCATCGCGAGGATCTGCTCAGGCAGCCGGGACGCGTTGGCCATTCCCACCGTCTCGCCGCGGCCGAGGAGTCGGGCCAAGTTCAAGTAGACGTTGGCGGTGGGGCGCTGCACCAGCGCGAAGGGCCCGAGCTGGGCTTTGAGCGCATCAACGTCGCTCGCGGAAAGATCGCGGACTCGGAGCACCTGATGAGGATAGGTCCCCCGCCCGTGTGCGCGGAAGCGGGAGACCTGGAGTGAAGGTCGCCTGGGAGGGCGCGCTCGTCCGGTCGCTAGAACGCCTCTTCAGGAATGGACATCACTGCGAGCGAGCTTTTGGCGACGAAGTCCGCGGTGAGGGCGATGGCCGGCAACACCTCGTGGCAGAAGAACCGCGCGGAGGCGATCTTCCCCTCGTAGAACGGAACATCTGGACCCGAAGCCTTCGCCTTCTTCGCCGAGGCGATCTCCGCGTGCTGCACCAGCAGCCAGCCAATGACCAAGTCGGCGAGCGAGAAGAGGATGCGGTTGCCCTGCAAACCCACGTGGTAGAGCGAGTCGCCCAACTTCTCCATTAATGAGCTGAGCGCGCGCTGCATCTGATCGAGCGCCTGACCCAGCGCGGCCCGTTCCGCTGCGAGCCCATCGGCCTTCTCGTCCGCCGTCGCTTTGATGCGTTCGAAGAGCGCCTGAAGGGTCGCCCCCCCATCGCGCGCGACTTTGCGCATGAGCAGATCGAGCGCCTGAATGTGTGTGGTGCCTTCGTAGAGCGAGTCGATCTTCTGATCTCGGATGTACTGCTCCACCGGGTAGTCCTGCAGATAGCCGGAGCCGCCGAAGCACTGGAGCGAGAGGTTGAGCAGCTCGTACGTCTTCTCTGAGTTGTAGCCCTTGACCAGCGGGAGGAGCAGGTCGTTGAGCGCGTGGAACGGCGCGGCCTCCGGGTTGCGGTAGCCTCCGCGAAGCTCGACCTGATCCTGAATCGACGCGGTGAAGAGCGCCAGCGCGCGCATGCCCTCCGCGTGCGACTTCTGGAGCATCAGCATGCGGCGCACGTCCGGATGGTGAAGGATGGTGACGCGCGGCGCCGCCTTGTTGGTCGCTTGGAGCAGATCCGCACCTTGGACGCGCTCCTTCGCGTAGGCCAACGCATTCAGATACGCAGTGGAGAGGGTGGCCATGGACTTCATGCCCACAGCCATGCGCGCGTGCTCGATGACGTGGAACATCTGACGAATGCCTTCGTGCACGTTGCCCACGAGAAGACCGCGTGCGGGCTTGCCATCGCCGAAGGTCATCTCGCAAGTGGCGGAGACCTTGAGCCCCATCTTCTTTTCGATGTTGGTGCAGTAGGCGCCGTTGCGTTCGCCCATCTTGCCGTTCTCGTCGACCCAGAATTTGGGGACGATGAACATCGACAAACCCTTGGTGCCCGGGCCCGCGCCTTCCGGTCGAGCGAGGACCAAGTGGACGATGTTCTCCACCGCGTCGAAGTCACCGTTGGTGATGAAGCGCTTCACACCTTCAATTTCGTAGACGTCGTCCTTGATGTGCTTGGCTTTGGTCCGAGCCGCGCCGACGTCGCTGCCGGCGTCGGGCTCGGTGAGGACCATCGTTCCGCCCCAGCGGCGGTCCAGCATCACCGGCAAGTAACGCTTCTTCTGCTCGGGCGTCGCGAGCTCATCGAGGATGCGGGCCAGCACATGTCCCAGCTCGTAAAACGCGAGCGCGGGATTGGCGCCCACGACCATCTCAAACGCGCCCCACGCGAGAGACGGAGGCGCGCCCAGACCGTTCAAGTGCGCGGGCAAGTCGAGCGCCGCCATGCCCGCCTCGCGGTACGCGTGGAGCGAGGCCTTGAAGAGGGGCGGCAGCTTCACCTCACCGGTCGCCTTGTCGAGCGTGAGCGGTACCCGGTCGCCTTCATAGAAGCTGTTGGCGATGGCGTCCGTACAGATGGGCGCGAGCGTCGCGAGAGTTTGCCGAGCCGATTCCTCGTCGAGATCGCCGAACGGTTTTTTGCCGAGCGACGTCCTGCCGATGTCGAGGAACTCGAAGAGATTGAACTGGATGTCGCGTAGGTTGTGCTTGTAGTGGGGCGCTTGGGACATAGTGGACGCGAACCTAATCCCACCGCCGTCAGGGCGCATCCGCGGAGTTGCAGGAGGCCAGTAAGCGGTTGTCCAGAGCTGTGAGCCGTTTGCGCAGGATTGACTGCACGGCGCGTTTGAGGGCCAAGGTCACAGAGCCAGAATGCCCTCCGGTTTGCTGATGCCTCGCGCGCGGCTGAGCGCGGTGAGGAGATCCTGAGGCGGCGCGTCCGGACTCGCGAGGATCGCTCGAACCGAGGCTTCAACCGCGTCTTCCGCGGCGGGACGTACCAATGACCGCCGCGCGTCGGTGAGGAGCGTCTGCCGATACGTCTCAAACCGCGCCTTCACGCGCTGAAAGATATCGACGAGCGCGGCGTCACCGACGGCCAGTCGCAGCTCCATCTCGCTCTTGAGCTGCAGCGGGTCCGCGATGATCCCGTATTTGTCGTAGCCCTTGTGCGTGTAGTCCTCGTGAACCACGACGTAATCGTGGGTGATAGGCGCGGGAGGCGCGTCGCCGGCGAGCGGATCAATCTGCAGCGTGACCGAGGCGCGGACCGTGGCTCGGTTGAGATCCACGTCGAAGTAGAAGTCCGCTTCAAGCGGTTGCTCCACCGTGAGCGGTTCGCGAAAGACCGTGTCGCGCAGTCGCTGAATGTCGCGCCGGCCGCGGGTCTCCGCGAGGGAGCTGGCCTCCACTTTGGAAAGCGCCGCGAGCGCCTTCTCCTTCTGCTTCGCCACTGCTTGATCGTCCGCGACGCATCCGCTGCTGTCGCAGGTGATCGCCTTGCACGGTCCCGGCAGGTAGGGGCCCTTGGTGGTCCCCATCGCGTCCTTGCACTCCGCGATCTCCTTCTGGCACTTGGTCAGCACGTCCGAGCGGCAGCGTTCGAACGTCGCGCGCACACGCTCGAGATCCGCGCTGGAGTCGAGGAACGTGCGCATGGCCCGCTGCGCCTCTTCCTCCGTCTCTTCGATTTTCCTCTCCGCGGAGAGCAAGCTCTTCTCCGCCTCGCCCCGCTTGGGGTTCGGCACCGACTTGGTTGTCGCGACGTACCTCTGCACCCGCTGAGACGTCTCGCGATCCTTGGTGAAGAGCAGGCGATCCAGCGTGAGCGTGACCTTCACGCCCGGCGGCATGTTCGCCGGTGCGGTGGTGACAAAGCGAATCGGCAGCTTCTGACCCATCGCCCCCAAGCGTCCCGTGGTGAAGCGCTGCGCCACGTCCGGAGAGTTGGCGCGATCGTTCACGGGGTTGATGACCGCGTAGTACGCAATCGAGTCGACCAATTTCTTTCGCACACCCTCGGCACGCTCTCGTGCGGGCGTCGCGCCGACTCGAGCCTGATCCGCGCGCAGAAATTCGATCAGCGCGTTGCCGTACTTCTTCTGCCGTTCGAACTGCTCCGCGAGTTGGAACGACTGATTCGCGAGCGCGAAGCGACCCTCTTCTCGGGTTGAGTAAGCGCCCTGGTGGTGCGGTACCAGCTTGAGCAGCGCATCCAGTTGGCCAATCGCGCCCGGATGGTCGCGGTTGCTGAGCAGCACGCGCGCGGCCTTCACCCACTCGTCGAGCGTCTCATTCAGATGTGCGGTCGCGGTAGGATTGCCGGGATCGACTTGGATCGCGCGCTGGTAGAGCGAGATCGCCTCGCCAAACCGCTTCTCTCCGCGAGCTCCATCCGCTTGCGCGGTGAACTCCGCCGCCCACGTCTCCTTCAGCGCGGTGATCTTCGCGGGGGCTTCCGGCCGTTCCGGAGCCTTGGCATGGGCCTGCTCGTACTCCGACTTGGCCAACTGCCACTGCCGGCCGCGGGCGTACTCGTCTCCCCTTTCCAAATGGCGCGTGTACGCGGAGCAGGCGGAGAGGGTGAGGAGGGCGACCGCGAGGAAGAGTTGAGAGCGCATCTTGGCGCGCATGTTCGACCGGGGAGGCGCCTCCCGTCCACGAGAAGCGCTATAGAAGCTGTCATGTCCGTCGAGCTCGCCGCGCGCGCCCTCAAGCTCTGTGAAATCCTCAGCCCCATTGGCCAAGAAAAAGCCCTTGCCGACGAGCTTGAGCGCTGGGCGCGTGGTCCCTTCCAGCCGGCGGAGATTTTTCGCCTGTCACATTCGTTGCTCCTAGGACGACTCGACGATCCCCGCCCCACCGTCGCGCTGATCGGCCACGTCGACACTGTCCCCGCGCACCCAGAGGACGGACCGCCGCGCATCGAAGGAGATCGCCTTCACGGCCTGGGCAGCTCGGACATGAAGGGCGGACTGGCCGTGATGATGGCGCTGGCGGAGAAGTTGGACCGCAAGACGCTGCCCTTCAACGTGGTCTTCATCCTCTACGAGCGTGAGGAGGGGCCGTATGTGGAGAGCGGATTGGGACCTCTGTTCCAAGCGAAGCCTGAGCTCAAGAACGTCAAACTGGGCATCGCCCTGGAACCCACTGACAACACGATCCAAGTCGGTTGCGTCGGTTCACTTCAGGCGACGCTGCGCTTCGTCGGGCAGAGCGCGCATTCGGCGCGGCCGTGGCAGGGCAAGAACGCGATTCACCTGGCGGGCCCGCTGCTCTCGGAGCTTCTTGCACGGGAGCGCGTCGAGGTTCGCTTCGGGGAGTTCAGCTTTTACGAAGTCATGTCGGCGACGCTGGCGAGCGGCGGACGCGCGAAGAATGTGGTCCCCGACAAACTGGAGCTGAACCTCAATTACCGCTTCGCCCCGGGAAAGTCCGTGGAGCAGGCGCAAGAAGACGTCCGTGCGTTCGTGAAGGGCAGAGCGGAGATCGACTTTCTCGACGGCGCACCTTCCGGCCGCGTCTGTGCCGACAACGCGCTCTACCAACAGTTCGTCGCCCGGACCCAGCTCCCGACAGCGTCCAAGCAGGCGTGGACCGATGTCGCGCGCTTAGCCGCGTTCGGCGTGGACGCGGTGAAATTCGGGCCGGGCGAGACCGCGCAGGCACATCAAAAGAACGAAAGTGCGTCAGTCGCCGCGCTCGCCGTCGCGTACGAGAAGCTCGCGCGGTTCTTGATGTCCGCTGAGTGACAGTCGTGGTTGCGGCCGTGGGTTCGCGTCCCTATCTCGCCCCCTGTTTCGCACTGGAGCGGGTGATGCACGGACGGCTGATGGCGGCAGCGTTGTGGGCGGCGGCGGTTTTTGGGTTGATGCCCGGATGCAACACAGTGGGCGTGACGCCTGCCCCTTGGGAAGAGGACAACGGGCCTGAGCCCGACATCTGGACCGGCGCGCGATCGGACGCGCTCGAGGCCGCGCCTACCGTTCAGTTCTACGGAGGCCCCACCGCGGGCGTGGCGCCGCTGCAGGTGTACTTGGACGGGACGCGCTCCAAGGCGGCGAACGACGGATCTTGGATCGCCAACTGCCGCATCGACTTCGGCGACGGCGAGTCCAGCACCGCGTGCTGGGCGCTGCACACGTATCCCGCAGGTGAGTGGATGGCGAGGTTCACCGCGACCGACAACCGCGGACGCACCGCCTCGGCACAGATGGTGATCACCGCATCGGGACCTTCGACGCCGGTCGATGCCGGAACGACGGTTCCGCCACCGAGCGGACCCGGCGACGCGGGCAGCACGCCGCCGCCTGGATCGGCAGACGCGGGCAGCGCACCGCCGCCTTCGGATCCGCCTTCCACGGAGTTGCGCTGGTACGCCGGTCGGGAAGGGGTGGCGTGGGCTCGCAGCGTGAGCGCGGATGAGGGCGGGGTGCTCTGGGCGGTGAACGACACCAGCATCCTCTCGCTCTCGCCGGGCGCGACTCGCTTCCAAGTTCACTCGGGCGTCGGGCAGCTGGCCAGGGGGGACTGGCCCTATACCATCTGCGGTGGTGGACCGAACCAGGCGTACGTCGGCTACGTCGCGCCAGAGGACATTCCCACCGAGGGCGGCACACCTGCTCAGTGGCTGCGCGGAGATCTGGATCGCGTCGTGCTGGATTCGCCGTCGGTGCTGCGCGTGGAACACCACTACTCCATCGTCAACACCAACGACGCTCGCTACGACGAGGTGCGCACCATCGTCGCGTGCGTGCGCCAGAACAACCGCGCCTTGAAAGACTACGGAACGCTGTACGTCGGCTCGAACCACGCGGTGACCCGCATTCAGGGGAACGACTACGCGGATCACCGCCACATTGTTTTCTCCAAGCCCAGCGGCAGTCTGGTCATTGGCTACAATTGGGCGGTCTCGCTCAAACCGGATGGCGATCTCTTCTTCGCCAACGACTTCAAGCTGGGGATTCTCAAGCCGACCGACAGACTGCAGGACTGGCTCAGCTTCTCGATCAACCCTTGGGTGATGGACACGTACGCACCGGTGATGGGCTCGCTCGAGGAAGCGGACAAGTGGCATGCCGCCGCGGTCACGCCCGATGGGAAACACTGGCTGGGAAGCTGGGGCAAAGGGCTGATGTGGATGACTCCGTCGCCGCGCCGCTACACCGTCGTGGAGAACACGCCGGATCCGCAGATCAACGCGCTTGCGGCGGAGGCGGACAGCACCCTCTGGGTTGGGACGCAGAACCACGGGCTCTACCGACTGCGCGGCTCGACGTGGAGCAAGTTCGCCACACCCAGCTCGCGGATCTTCGGGCTCTACCTCGACACGCGGACCCAACCCGCGCACGCTCTACATCGCTTCGGATCGCGGGATCGGCGTCTACCGCGGCAACTGACGCCTCGGCGCTTTCGAAAGGGTTCTGCAGGGCCGCACGCACACCGTGCAACCCAGCTCGGGCACCTCCGTCACCTAGAACGGCTCCGGCGGCGTTGATGCTCTCGCTGGGCAGCGGACCGACAAGGTGTCAGCGCACGGTGGCGAGCTGATCGCAGTACGAGGCGAGATCCGGATCGCGGAACGTCAGCCCACCCGCGTCGTGCGTGGTGAGGCGCAGCGTGATGTCGCGGTAGCGGATGTCGATGTCGGGATGGTGGTTCGCCGCCTCCGCCGCTTGCGCCACGCGCTGCAGAAAGGCGATTCCATCCAGGAACGTGGGGAACGTGTACTTGCGCTCCAGGACCTTCCCCTCCACGTGCCAGTCGGGATGCTCTTCGAGAAACGTCTGCAGCTCCACAGGCTCGAGCGGGGTGCGGTCGTAGGCCATGATCACTTCCAGGTGTAGAGCGCCACGGAGAGGTTCTGGTAGCCGTAGGCGAAGTCGAACGAGAGACCGAAGGTGAGCTTCTTGTAAATACGGACCTCCCCGCCGAACGTGAGGTGAGGACGTGTCCTCCCGGCGGAGTTGGGATCGAGCTGGAACGGAAGCAGCGGCGGCTCCAGGTACGTTCCCAGCCGGAAGCGAAGTCTGTCCGCGACGACTTCTTTCTCCACGGCGAGGCGAGGCTCGAAAGAAGCGCGGTTGCCCGCGAGCAACGTGGGTACACCGGTGCCCTGCTCTAAATACGTGGGCGCGCTGAGCGCGTTGGGGACCGGGCCGAAGATGTCCAGCTGCGCGGTGATGATCCACTTCATCATCGCTGGCGAGTAGACCTCCTGCCCGTCCGGCAAGCGCTGTCCGGTCGGCTCCGCCCACTCGTCCTTGCCGGTGATGTTGTACGCGCGCCCCACGCCCAGCGCGATGCTCCCGCCGATAGAGACTCGAGCAGGGGAGACCACCGCTCTGAACGGATCCAACCCACCAATCGTCCGCGCGGAGATGTCTTGATCCGGCACGCCGTTGGTCTGAGGCCGGAACGAGAAACCGATTCGGTAGTTCTCGTGCGCAGGCCGCCACAGGCCGCCGAACTGAATGCCCCAGCCGTTGTACCCGATGCGGTCTTTGAGGCTCTTGTCCTCGAACAGCGCGATCAACGCGTGGGTGCTCTCAATCCCAGCCCCGAGGACGATCTGGTCCTCCCAAAACGTCACGCCGAGCGTGGCGAAGAGATGGATGAGCGCGAGGCTAAAGGCCTTCGATGGCACCGTCTCGCCGAGCTCCACGCGTTGGTAGAGGAAGTTCTGCACGTCCCCACCAATGCCCAGCGCCACGTTCTTGTACTGAACCTTCAGCGTGGAATAGAGGACCTGCGTGCCCAGGAATCTGAGCGGTCCTCCGTTGTCGAGCTGATCCGGCCGGCCGTCGTTGTCCCAATCCTGCTCGCGCACGGACCAGGGAAAGAGAAAGTGGAGCGTGCCGCCGAGGTCGAAGCTCCAGTCGCCTTCGAAGTGCGGATCCCTGTTCGCCACCGCGGCGGGGTTACGGGTCATCCCTTCCGCGCCCTCGGCGATGCCCACGTACGCGCCGGCCAAACCCATCAAGCGCGGACTGCCGCGCAGAGTGCCCTCGGAGAGGAGCAGACCTGCCCCTCGGTAGTCCCCGTTGAAGCTGTCCTGGCCGAGCGCCGGAAACGCGGTGGCGCAGAGCAGAACGAGGAGCGCGCGAACCATTACGGGGTCCGCCTCCAAAGGGAGAGACCGTTGGACGAGCTCGACCAGACGAAGCGCGCGTTGGCGCCGCCGGAGGAGTTGGTCAGATCGAAGTACTCGAGCACCAAACCTTCAGACGGTTCCAGACGCGGTGTGATCAGATACGGCCTCCGCCCCTCGAAGCTCTCGTGAGAGAACACGGGCGCGAGCGCCATGTCGGAGCCGCTCTTCAACACGATGCCCGTGGGCGCGTTGAGGCTGCTGCGCGGCAGGAGCTGTTTGTCTTGCAGCGTGAAGTAGCGCAGCGTCCGCTCGGTTTCCGAATAGCTGTACACACCGTCCAGCCCAGAGCCGACCAGCTCACCCAAATACGTCTGGCACGCGCGCGTCCCCGCCTCCAATCCCAGTGCGCAGCCACTAAATGAGAGCCCGTTGGTCGCGGACGAGGTCTGCGACTCAGCGATGAAGAGTTGACCGCTCTGCGCGAAGAGAAGGGTGGCGCCGTTCTCGACGCGTCCCGCGTCCACCGTGGCAGTGCGGGTCACACCGGCGTCGCTCACGCTGTAGCGCTCGGCGACGGGACCGCCGCGGACCAGGGCCCAGAGATCAGAGGTTCCGGCCAGCAACGGGTCCGTGCTCAGCGTGTTTCGCTGCGCCACGCCCAACATCGCCAGCCCGCCATCCACGGCTTCGTACGCGCGAATCGCGGTGTTGCTGTACGCCCAGACGGTGTTGCCCGCGACGCGTGCGCGACCCTCCAGCGTCAGCGCCACACCTCCATCTGGCCCGAGCAGTCTGTTCCCGCACAGCCAAAGCCCGGATTGGGTCCGCTGAAGGTTCTCGCACAACAGACCGCCATCGACCGGAATGACCTCCACGTCCTCTGCGCGCTGCGTCTTATGGAGCACGTAGACGCTGGCCACCGCGGTGCCCCAGCTGGGCTCGAACTGCACCGTTATCTGATGCCACCCCGGAAGCTTCGGAGTGAAGGTCAGCTTGGCCACGCCGCGCCCCGGGTATTCGGACGGGCCGGGGGTGAAGGTCGTCTCCAGGGGAACCGCGTCGCCGGCCGGATCCAACACCTTGGCGTCCGCTCGCTCTGGAACTCCGGTGTCGCAGGTGGACAACGGCACGGGGACATTGACCGAGACGGTGAGGGTTTCGTTCTCGAAGGAAAGACGCCCCGCGTCAGCGAAAACGGGTGGAGACGTGGGACCGAACACCCGGCTCCCGCAAAACCCTGTGCTACCGCCGCCGCACGCGCTCCACAGAGGAACCAGCGCGAGCGTGCCGCCGAAACAGCCGAGAAGGAGAGCCTTGCGCGTAAGGGTCACGGGAAAGTAGGGGCTAACCGGCCTTGAGTTTCGGCGGAAGAGTACCGCGCGCCGGGGGCTGACGAATCGTTTTATTTGTTTCATTGCGTGGAAGAGGTGTGGCACGACACCGGCCCTTCGCGGGGAGGGCCGCCTTTGACCCGAATTTTTCGTGGTGCCGCTGTGTGGAGTGGCTGGTTTTGCGCATTGGGCGTGCTGCTGATCGGCTCGACAGCGCTGGCGCAAGGGACCGGGGTGATCACCGGCACGGTCACTGACGCGTCGACCAACGCTCCGGTTCCGGACGTGGTGGTGACCGCGACCTCGCCCAAGCTGCAGGGTGAACAGATCGTCGTCACTGATTCGACGGGTCTGTATCGGATTCCGCAGCTCCCTCCTGGCCCCTACACCCTCCGCTTCGAGCGGGAGAGCTACCACCCTTACCAGCGCGGCAACGTCGAGCTGCGTTTGGACCAGACGCTGCGGGTCAACGTCAACTTCATGCCCGAGGCGATCACCGCGGATGAGATTGTCGTCGTCGGCCGGCAGCCGGAGATCGACGTCGGCTCCGCTGCGGCGGGCATCAACATCAACGCGGACTTCATTCGCAACCTCGCGATCAGCAGGCCTGGTTCGAAAGGCGGCGCGGCGAGATCTTTTGAATCGCTCGCGGAGTTCGCTCCTGGCGCCAACGCGGACACTTACGGCGTGAGCATCTCTGGCGCGACGTCTCCGGAGAACCAGTTCATCATCGACGGCCTCTCGGTGAACGATCCTGGCAACAGCACCCTCGGCACCCCGCTCTCCGTCTCGTTCATCCAAGAGGTCAACGTCGTCACCGGCGGCTACCTGCCTGAGTACGGCCGCTCCACCGGTGGCGTGATGAACGCGGTCACCAAGTCCGGCTCCAACGAGTTCCACGGCTCCATCTGGGGCAACTGGGCGCCGGGGCTGCTGCAGGCCACGCCCGCGCCGGTGCGGCAAGAAGGAACGGTCATCTCCGCGCGAGGCATGCCCTGGAACGAAGGTGACTTCGGATTGGATCTCGGTGGCCCCATCATCAAGGACCGCGTGTGGTTCTACGCGGGCGTCGCGCCGTCGTTCTCGCGCATCGCGGTGGATCGCCAGCTCAACACCCTCAACATCTGCACCGAGGCGAACCCGGACATTGGCTGTGCTGCGCCCGGTGTTCCGCAGAAACAGGTGGGAACCAACTTCACCCAGACCACGCCGATTGACGGGACCCTGCGGCGGCGCTTCGCGGATCAGCGCGCGGTGCAGTACCTGGCCAAGCTGACGTACCTCGTCAACAAGGACCACAACGTCTCGTTCTCCATCTACGGCAACCCCCAGACGTCAGGCAGGAACGGAGGCTACTCGTTCAGCGCGGATGGCGCGCCTGAGGTCTGTTCTGGATTGTCGTGCACCGCCGGTGTTCAGGGCGACTACGGAGCGACGAGCTCGCTGCGCGCCAACGCCGCGCGGGACCTGGCGCTCAAGTACACCGGCAGCTTCTTCGAGAAAGCATTCCTCATCGACGGAACCTTGGGCTGGCACCACCAGGATTATTACGTGCGGCCGTCAGACGGTACCCAGGTCGGTTCCGCCGACGGTTTGGCGGGAACGCCGCTCTTCACTTATCGACGCACCAGTGGGCCGGGCGTGCATGTGTTGCCGGAGTTCGAAGCGCTGCCGGATCCAGCGGTCTGTGGCACCACGCTCGCCGAGCAGCAGCAGCGCTGCCCTGTTCGCAACTACTCCGCTGGCGGTTACGGAACGATCAATGACCACTCGCTGGATCGCTACCAAGGCAAGATCATCGGCACTGTCCTGTGGCAGGCCGTCGGTCACCACATCACCAAGGCCGGCTTTGACGCAGAGACCACGTCCTACTTCGTGAACCGCGCCCGGACTGGCGGCGCGCCGTGGCGCGAGTGCACCAACGGCAGCTGCTGGTTCACGGTGAACCAGTACGGCTACCTGTCCGACCCGGACTCCCCGACGTTCGAAAATGGTAAGACGGGGACCGCGACGTCGCTGACCCTGGGAGGTTTCATTCAGGACAGCTGGAGCATCCTCGACGCGGTGACGGTGAACTTGGGCGTTCGGTACGACACCCAGGTGATGTGGGGGCAGGACAAGAAGATCGGCATGGTGCTGCCGAACCAGTGGTCGCCTCGAGCAGGCGTCATCTACGACTTCACCCAAGCCGGCCGCTCGAAGCTCTTCGCCAACTTTGCGCGCTATTTTGAGACCGTGCCGCTGGCGATCGCGGACCTTTCCTTCCCGCAGCAGCGGCTGCTCTCCGCGACCTACGACAACCCGCCCTGTCTGCCGTCGCGGCCGGGCGCGCTCTCCGATGGAAGCTGCGGCGATGCGAGCCGGCAGGATCTGGGCGGCAACGCTTCTCCCAACCGACGTTGGGACGCGGAAGGTGGCGATCGCGTGCCGGTGGATCCGTCGATCCAGGCCCAGTCCAGTGACGAAATTCAACTCGGCGCGGAGTACGAGGTCGTGCTGGGCCGATTGGGCGCGGTCTACACACGGCGCTACATGAACAACGTCGTTGAGGACATGAGCCGCGACGACGGCGCGACGTTCTTCATCGGCAACCCAGGCAAGGGGTTCGCGGGCGACTTCCCTCGAGCGGAGCGCAACTACGATGCAGTCTCGATTTACTACTCGAAGGCGTTCTCCAGCTCGTGGCTGGCGCAGGTCAGCTACACGTACGCGTCGCTGCGCGGCAATTACAACGGCCTGTTCCGCGCCGACACCAACCAGCTGGAGCCGAACGTCACCCGTGACTTCGACCTGCTTGAGCTGACCGTGAACCGCTATGGCCCGCTGCCCGCGGACTTCAACCACTCCATCAAGGCGTTCGGTGCGAAGGAGTTCAAGATCACCGACAAGACCAGCCTCAACATTGGCTTGTCGTACCGCGGCCGTTCGGGCGGCCCTATCAACTACACCGGCCTCAACATCAAGCGCTCCGGCAACGAGACGTACATTCTGCCCAGAGGTTCCGCGGGACGACTTCCCTGGGTCCACGGCTTCGACACGCACATCGGTCTCGATCGCAAGCTCGTCGGAGATTTGGCGATTGGGCTGACCGTGGACGTGTTCAACCTCTTCAACTTCCAAGCCGTTACGGCGGTGGATCAGCTCTTCGCCAATACCGAAGTCGATCCGATCTTGGGCGGAGGTGGGAACGTCGGTCAGGTTGACGCGTGCGTGCGTGGCGCCGCGGGCTGCGCGGTCCTCAACTCCGAAACCAAACAGCCCATCGCGACCAGCGACGTGAACCCCAACTACAAGAACCCCACCCAATTCCAGACCCCGCGCAGCGTGCGCATTGGTCTGCGGCTGACGTTCTGATTCCGGAGACGACAATGAGCGCACGAACCTTGATCGCCTCTATCGGAGCGTTGTTGGTGTTGAGCTGCGCGGGAAGGCCAGAGCCGCAGTGCTCGGTCGGTCGAGCGTCAATTGACGGCTCCACCGGCTCACATACCGCGCTGCTCACGTTGAAAGACGGAGAGGACGCGACCCGTCCCTGCGCGCAGCTGAGCGTGTTGACCGTTGGGCTGCAGAAGCTCTACCCCGCGGACAACCCGGCCGGAGTCGGCTCCGTGGTGGTTCAGACGGAGACAGCAGGCAAGCTGGTCAAGGACAAGGGAACAATGTTGGTCAGCGGCAAGCCGAACGCCGTAGGCAAGTTCGCAGGGCTGCAGCCCGGAGCCGACAACTTCTGCGACGTGATCGACCTCCAACCGAGCACGCTCCTGTTCGCAGGACTGACGCCGACGGATCCACAGGAGAACTACACTTGGGCCTGGTCCAGTTTCCGCATCTTCAACACCGACTCCATCCCCGGCACGTACTTCACCGCGGATCTCGCCTACACAGTGGGGACCTGCACCGCCAATTACAGCGCGCGAGCCATCTGGCCGGTGACCGATTGTGAGAACGCGGATGGGGCGCCGGATGATTCGCTCTGCGCCAACAAGGCAGACGTGATCCAAGGAATTGGGTCAAAGATCAATCCCCTCTTCCCGACCCGCTGTCACCCCACCGCGATGGTCTGCGTGCTGAACGGAGAAGTACAAACGAAGTAAGTCCCGCGCCCGCCGTTGCTTCTTTAACGAGCGACGATGAGCGGCTGTACGTACGAAAACGATCCCGCGCTCCCTCCATTGGACGCCCGAAATTTCCCGCCCGTGTCCGCATTCTCCAGCTCGAACAGCGTCGGCGGCCCAGCGACCATGCCTCCGTCGCTCGGCGCGTTCCACCCGGGTGGCGCGGCCTTGATCTTCCACCCGTCGTCTTTGAGCCGCATCACCGTCTGTTTCACCCGGGCGAAGACCTGATCCGGTGGCCCTTCCACGGCGACGTTGAAGAAGAGGGTGTCGGAACGCACGCGCGCCTTTTCCGGAAGAGGGAGCAGTGCCTGAAACTGCTCGGAGGTCATAGGCGAGGGCGTGGCCGCGAGCTTGTCAAAGTCCTCAGAGGTGAGCGGCAGGATCAACTCCATATTCAACCCCCCGGGAGCAGCAGCGGCCATCATTGCGAACGGCGGCTTCATCGCGAACACCATGGGCGGATCTCCCGCCTGAGGAGGACGGAAGCCCTTCTGCGCCAGAGACGGTTTCAGCAGCTCGTTGAGCACCTGACCGTGCGGCACGATGTAGCGAAGATCTCGGAGCACGCTGACGCTGGCGTCGACAATCTTCAGACCCCGCGGGTCCGGCAACGCGATCAGCATCGCCGTGCGCAAATCCACCGCCTGCACCATCCCCACGACGGGAGAGGAAGGCCCGGCGTCGACCACCGCCACCTTCTCAGGCTTCTGCTCACCGCACTTGCAGCCACTGACCGCAGCGACCACGACGAACAGCAGCTGACGGATTCTCACGCGCGCTCCACGGCCCTGCGCCACTTGGTGAGCAGCTCCTCCCGCTTCTCCCACGCCATCTTC
>JBQTKE010000033.1:0-8910 GCA_052386435.1 Myxococcaceae bacterium | reverse complement strand
GAGAGAGGCGGGGGGCGCGAGACGCCCTGCTGCGCGGCGGGAGTGGCCACGGGACCTTCCGGCTGTGGCCGCTTCTGCACGCGAAGGTGCAGTCCTTCTGGTTTGAGGGTCAGCGTCTCCTTTACCTTGAGCTGGTAGTCGCTGGGCGAGGTCAGCTCGAAGCGTTGCAGCAACAGCGCGATCACGAGCGTTGCTTCCTGCATGGCGAACTGTTGTCCGATACACGAGCGCTGCCCATTGCCGAAAGGGCGGAAGGCGCTGGTCGGAATCTCAGCGCGCTTCTCGGGTGCGAAACGATCCGGATTAAACGCTTCGACGTCCGGGCCCCAGACCGTCGGATCTCGGTGGAGCAGCGGAGTGAGGATGAGGATCTCGTCCCCGGGCGTCACTTCGTAGCGTCCGCCGATGACGGTCTTCTCTTTGGGCGAGACCGCGAAGGCTGGAGCAGTGGGCCACAGCCGCAGCGTCTCGCGCAGGACTTGGTCGATGTAGGTGAGCTGCGCGACTTGCTCGAAGCGTGGCCGCACTCTCGCGTCTGGACCGAGCACGCGCAGGACTTCCTCGCGCGCGCGACGCAGCGCCTCGGGATATTTGAGCAGGTGGTGCAGCGTGAACGAGAGCAGGCCGCTGGTCGTCTCGTGACCGGCGATCAGGAACGTCACGATCTGATGGCGGATGTTGAGGTCATCCAGCTTCTCGCCGCTCAGCGGATCTTTGGCTTCAAGCATCAACGCCAAGAGATCGCGCTCGGATGTTGGACTGGCGCGCCGCTCGGCGATGACTTGGTCCACCAGCGCGTTCATGAACGCGATGTCGCGCAGGTACTGCTGTTGGGTGAGCAGCATCAGCCGCGTGCGCAAGGGCAGCCGCTTCGAACGGAGCCCCGCTTCGGCGAGCGCGCGGACCATCGCGTCCACGAACGGGTGCAGCTCCGTCTGATAGAAGCTGTTGAGCCGCGTTCCGAAGCCGCAGAGTGCGATGGTGTCCAGCGTCAGCCGCGTCATGTTGTCCGGGACGTCGTGCTCGACCGTCGGACCTTGGCGCTCCCACTTGGTCAGCATCTGCTCGGCGATGTCGAGCATGGGTTCGAAGTAGTGCCGCATTGCAGCGGGCCCGAAGGCGGGCATGAGGATCCGGTGGGCGAGTCCCCAGTTGGGTTCGTCGGTGCGCGCGGTGAAGAGCCCGTCGCCCGTGAAATCTCGGATGTGTTGAAGCGCGCCGTGGACCCGCTTGTCGAAGCGCTGCTCGTCGCAGAGCTCCGCGACCAGATCGCTGGAGCTGACGATCACCAGAGACCGTTCCAGGACCTTGAGTCGATAGATGGGGCCCAGCTCGCGACCCAGGCGCATCAGTGACTGAACCGGCGCTCCCGCATCCAAGTCCGACGCGTTGCCCACGATGGGCTTTGGGCGGCGTTGCGGGATGGGCTGCAGCTGCGACGAAACGGTGGCGACCATGCGCGTCCTCCGAGATATTTATAGATCTATAAGTCAATGTGACGCGGGATGTCAAATCGTGGTTTGGGTGTTCGGTTGTCGGGGAGTTAGCGCGGGGTGAGGCCGCCAAAGAGCAGGTCCACCACGCAGTCCGCGTAGGCCTCGATCTGTTCATCGCTGCGCAGGTCCAGGCCGAACGCGCGACGCGCGGTGAGTGGCTCCGCGAAGGGGCCGGTGCTGGCTCCTACGACGGCGAAGTAGAGCATCCGAGCGTCGAAGGGCCGCGCCTGGCCCTCCTCGATCGCCACCTGCAGCTCCTTCTCGAAAAACTGCACCCATGGGGAGAGCCAGCGGTCGTAGAGATCTTCGAAGGGCTCGCCGCCGGCACTGCTCTCTGCGCGGACCAGACGCCCCAGCTCTGGCCGTCGGCCGCTGAAACGCACCAGCAGGCGGAGGAGATCTTCTAGGCGCCGCCGGCTGCTCTGCTTCGCGGTCGCCTGCCCCAGCTGTGTCGCGAGGTCGGAGAAGAGCACTTCCAGGACAGCGTTCCAGAGTCCTCGCTTGGATTGGAAGTGGTGGTGGACCAGCGGCTGAGTGACCTTCGCTCGGCGGGCGATTCCGGCCGTGGTCGCTCCTGCGTAGCCGTGGTCCGCGAATTCGCGCGTGGCCGCGTCGAGGATGTCCTCGCGGCCGCGGTTGACGGTCCCGGACCGCGCTCGTTTGGGCGCGGGGGTTTGGGCTCCCCGGACTGCCCGCGATTTTTTCGGTGCGGTCATCTAGGCGCGCGAGGTTGCCATGCTAGAGGGCGCGGGTGATGAGGTTTCTCCCCGCCGCCCTGTTCGTAGCCTACGCGGGCTTCTGTCTCTTCTGTGTCTGGGGCTTCCCACCGCCCGTGGATCTCCCCGCACACGGCGCCGAGCTTCAGACTCTGGTGGATCTGCTTCGCGGACAGTCGGACGTCGCGCAGGTGTACCGGTTGGAGTTTCCCATCGGCTACGGGTTGGCGACGTGGCTGGCGATTCCACTGGCTTTCCTGACCAACGGTGCCTTCGCCATTCGTGCGGCGCTCTGGATGACTCTGCTGCTCTACCCGCTGTCGATCGTTGCGCTGCTGCGCGGGTTCGGACGAAGCCCGTGGATGGTGCTGCTGGGGCTGCCGCTCGCGTTCAACATCTCGTACTGGTACGGCCTGCTCTCGGGGCTGTTCGCGCAGCCGCTGCTCTTCTTCGCGCTGGCGACGTTCGAACGGCTCCTCACGGAGCGAACCTGGAAGCGGGTGGTGCTGCTCAACCTGCTCGCCGCGGGCGTCATGCTCTCGCACCTGCTCGCGTTCGCGGTGCTCTGCGTCCTCTTCGGAGTGCGGCTGCTGTTTGCGCGGTCCAGATGGAAAGATGCCGCACTGGGTCTGGCCTTGCCGGTGCTGCTCTCTCTTCCCAAGGCGCTCAAGCTGGCAGAGCGCGCGGTGGTGCCGGGTGATGCGCCGCGCACGGAGTACGCCGCCGCCGCGCATGTGAATTGGTTCTTCAAGAACTACCTGCCGGAGGGCCGACTGGGTGTGGCGGTGCCGCTGGCGATCACGGTCACGCTCCTGGGGTTGTGGCTGTTGAGGAACGCGTTCGGAGCAAGGAGAGAGACGAACGCTGGACGCGAGACTCTTCCAGAGCCGCACGGTGGGTCTGCTCGCACGGCGGAGCGAGAGCGCGATGGGTCACTGCGGAGTGGGGATCCTCAACTCGGCGGTTCTGCTCGTGCGGCGGCGAAGACCCATGGGAGCTCAATACGACGATCGGATCTGGCGCCCTTCGCCCTCTTCATCGCGATGGTCCTGCTCTACGCGATCACGCCGAAGACCCTCTCAGGGATCTTCCTGGTCTGCACGCGGCTGCCCGTGTTCATCGCGGTGCTGGCGCTGCTGCTGGTGGATTTCCGATCTCTGCATCCTTTCCTGCGATGCGCGGGCGTCGCCTTCGTGCTCGTCTCTCTCGTCCAGACGGCACGCTTCCACGCGCGCTTCCGCGAAGCGACTGCGGGCCTCGCCGAGGTGATGCCGGAAGGACGACGCCCTCGACACGGCTACGCCTCGCTCGTCGGCAGAGAGATTCTTGGCAGCAAGCAGATCTACCTGCAGCACTTGGGGCAGTGGGTGACCGCTTCGCGCGGCGGCGTGGGTCATGACTTCTTCGCGGATGCGGAGCATCACACCGTGCGTTTTCGCGAGGGCGTGACGCTTCCCGTCGACGTGATCAACTCGCCTTTCGAGGTCCGCGAGACGTTCGACGAGCTGTACCTTTTCGGTGAAGGAGATCTCCCGCCGGTTCTCACCGGGTGGCAGGTGGTCGCACGAGCAGGGCGATGGCGGCGCCTCTCTCGACGTTGACCACTGGGTTTTTAAGGACCTCGACGGTCCCGTTCGACCCATGACACAAGCCCTGAGACGTCGGTCCGGGACGAGATCAGGGCCGCGAAACAATTCGCTGCGCACACGGTCGCCACCGCCTGTTTCGAGACGGGTTCACCGGGCAAGGCACGTGCATTCTCGCCGGGGCATGTCGCTTCGAGAGGGAACCGCCTTCGTCGCCCGTTCGTCAGACTCTGACGACACGGAGGAGATCCCCAGAGAGCAACGGTCCACGCGCCGCGCCAGAATGTTTGGCGACTACGAGATCATCTCGTTGCTGGGCCGCGGAGGTATGTCCGAGGTGTACAAGGCCCGCGCCCTCGCGGGCCGCCGAGCCGGTCAGCTGGTCGCGATCAAGCGGCTCATTCCGGAGCTTACCCGCGACGCGAACTGCGTGAAGCTCTTCGACAGCGAAGCCAAGCTCTCGCGGATGCTTCGCCACGCGAACATCATCGACGTCTACGAAGAGGGCATCTTCGGCGGCGTGCACTTCATCGCCATGGAGCTGATTGACGGGCGCGATCTGGCTCACATCCTGCGTCGCTGCAAAGACCACCGCATTCAACTCCCCATCGACTTCGCGCTCTTCCTGGGCCACGCGCTCCTGGAAGCCTTGAGCTCCGCGCACACGGCGGTCACTCCGTCGAATCAGCCGCTCGGCTTGGTGCACTGCGACGTCTCGCCGTCGAACCTGTTCATCTCGCGGACGGGCGAGATCAAGCTCGGCGACTTCGGTGTCGCGCGCGGCCGTCTGATCCACTTGGACATTCCGCAGTACGTGGCGGGCAAGCCGTTCTATGTGTCGCCGGAAGTTTTAGACGGCGAGATTGCACCGGCTGGTGACCTCTGGGCCGCCGCGGTCACGCTCTACGAGCTGCTCACGCTGGAGCGCCCGTTCGAAGGACAGGCCACCGAAGAGATCTACAAGAAGATCCGCAAGCGCAAGTACCGCAAGGTTCGCGAGGTTCGGCCGGAGATCTCACCGGGACTGGAGGCTGTGCTGGAGCGCGCGCTGGCGAAGGATCGCAAGGTCCGCTACCAGACCGCTGCGGAGTTCGCCGAGGCGATCCGTCCTCACCTCGACGAGCGCGTGGGAACTCCGCTGGCGATCGCAGCGGTCGTCCGTGGCCTCTTCGGTGGCCGCGACATCTGAGAGAAACGCAGCTTCCGGGTATGGCGCGAGGCACAACTCAAGACCTGGAGGGCGGCGCAAGAATACGTAGTGCTGCTCTCTGTCCTACCACGCGCAGCTCAGCGTGAGGTTTTGACGGCGGGTACGAACACGTTGTCCTCTTCGCCCGTGACCACCACGACCTGAGAGCGGTCGACTTCGGCGAAGATCTCCTCGTAAGTCGCGGGCGCTTCCAGCTTCATCAGCGCGTTGAGCAGCGCCATCGAGGCATCCGGCATGGACGAGAAGTAAGCCGGCATCGCGTTGGTGATGATCTCCATGTACTTGGTGCCGGTGGGATCGTCCGGGTTGAGCACAGCGCGGGTCTGCGCGAGCGAACCGTCGACGTACGCGACGGTGTCGCAGCCGTTCATGAAGACGATGAGGTACTTGCCGGAGACGAACTTGCCGCGGTTCGCGAGCGCGCGGACGTTCTGCCCGAGTCCCGCATGGCCGTTGTAGAGGATGACGTCGGCGTCAGAGGAGAGCGACTCGTAGCGGTCATAGAACTCCGCGGTGGCGGTGCTCACATTGTCCACGAGCAGCGCGGTGACGACAATCTTCCGGCCGTCCGGGCGAACCGCGGTGAACTGCACGTCCGGAGCGGAGACGCCGGGAGCGCTGCCCAGCGACGAGGGAACAGATACGCCGCCGTAGACCGTCAAGGTCTCGCGAAGGGTGCGGAGAAACGCGTTGTACGCGGCGATGCCCGCGTCGCCGGAAGCGGTCGCTCCGTCTTCGTACTTCCCGAAGATGGCCACCACGTGGAGCACGCCATCGCTCCAGACCTGATCGTATTCAGGGTACTTCCCGGTGGTGTTTTCGAGAGAGGGGGAAACCTGCGCCGTGACCTTCACCACGTCTCCGGGGGTCAGTCGGCAGGCGGGGTAGAGCGGCCGGTAGTAGTACCAGAAGTTGCCCGGGCTCAGGTCATGCGCGCCCCATTCGGCGCAGTTGCCGCCGTACTTCTGCGCGAACGTCTGCAGCGAGTAGTAGTCAACAGCGCGAGGAAGGGTGAGCTCGTAGCTCGTCGGAAGATCCGTCTTGGAGCCCCAAGCCACGGGCAGCTTCGCGTGGTAGGTCACGCGGGCCGACGTCCCATCCGCGGAGCGCGTGGTGACGATGTTGGTGAGCTCCACCTTGTCGAGCCGGCCCACCGCGTAGTGGGAGTTGAGGTGGCCCATCGTGTAGATCACCTGCGCGTCGACCGCGGAGCGTCCGCCGTAGCCATCCGAGATCAGCTCTCCGTCGAACTCGAAATCCAACAGCGTCGCCTCCGCGCTGCTGAACTTCTGCTTCGCGTCGCCAGTGGGATCGGACTGAGATTCAACGCCGCACGCGAAGAGGGTGACGGCGGTCAAAGACAGCAGGGTGTTTCGGGGCACGGGCGCGACTCCGAACAACGAAGGATGCGCGGCGCCTAGTCAGCAAATCACGTGCCGATGTGGGTCAAGGTCAGACAGCGACTCAAGGCCTTAGATTCGCTCAGAGCAAGAGGTCAGATCCCTCAGATTTTCGTGACATGGCGCGACAGGTCTGTCGCGAACGCCCTCAACGGAGCCGTCGCGAACGACCAACAATGAATCCATTCTGATTTCGCTTCCGCGCTGGCCGCGTCGCTTTCCCGATGGGATCCGGACAGAGATTTCGAACCTCCCAGGTGCCGCACTCATTGGAAATGGACGCGTGGACAGATCTTCAACACGAGGCCGCCGCCGATCCGCTTCTTCTCGCGATCGAACGCAGCTCGAAACGGATGCGACGATCAGCTCCGCGTGAAGGATGCGCAGCTCCACCTTGCGACGAGCGAGCGCGGCGAAGAGCTTCAGCACCGGGACGAACTCGCCGTTCTGCTCGATGAACATTGCCTTCAAGTTGGCTGTGCTGATCCACACCGACTCGCGTGCTTCAGCCATCCGATTGGAACGACCTCTCGGTACAGCTCGGCGTTGAAGAGCAGCTCTGCGTCGATCAGCGCACGTTGGCCTACGTTCGCACGCGAATGGCGATGGCTGAAAAACCCTGCAAACCACACCTGAAAGCCTTACCGACGATTCTTTTGGGACCTACACAGCCGCCGCGCCAAAGTTCCGTCGCCCCGAAGTATTCGCGGCCAGGCGTTTGGGCATGCGCCGTGCTTCTGGGTCAGACGGACGGAGGGCACATGCAACAGCAGCTCAAAATCCAACAAGATGGTCAGGTGTGGGTGGTGCGTCTGCAGCGCAACGAGAACGAGCTCGCGGAGTACCGCTACAGCTCCGAAGCCCAGGCGCGGTACTTCGCGGCGATCTTCGAGATGGGCCCAACCCAACTCCCGCCGCCACAGATTCGCGCTAAGCGCTCCAAGCGCCGGCGCCGCGTTGTGGCTGCGTGAGTTGAGCACGCGTCGGGTGCCGGCGAGGGCGGGTGCCGGGGGCACCTTCCGGGCCGTGCTCAGTCCCAGCGGTTGGCGATCGCGTCAGTCAACTTGTCGCGCTGGGGATTGACCACGCAGAAGCGTTGGCCCGTCGGCGCTTCCATCACAAACCAGCGCTTCACGAAGCCAATCCGTTTCGCGCCCAGCGCTTGCAGCCTCTTCACTTCTGCCTCGAGATCATCAGATTCGACGTCCAGGTGGATCCGGCTGTCGTGATCCACCGTCTGTACCAATACCAGCGGTTCGCTGTTCGGCGTGGTCAGCTCGCGGTACGTGGGGCTGTCCGCTTGCGGCGGTTTGATCTCGCGGCCCAGCGCCTTGCCCCAGAACTTCGCGGCGGCTTCGATGTCTTGCCCTTTGCAGTCGATGACGAACGTCGAGAGACGGCTGCGGTGCATGGTTCCCTCCAAGAACTACGCGTGGTGCGCGGCCTCGAGCGGATCGCTGGGCAGCGCGGAGCTGTGAGCGCGCCGATGGTGGTGCTTGCCTCGGGCGCTGGCGAGATTTTGAGCACATCCGACGATGGAGAGGTGACTGAACGCCTGCGGAAAGTTCCCGACCATGCGTTTGCCGCGGACATCGTACTCCTCTGAGAGAAGCCCCACGTCATTGCGCAGCGCGAGCAGCTTTCGAAACAGTCGCTCCGCGTCTTGGTGCCGACCCAGGAGCGAATAACAGTCCGCGAGCCAGAAGCTGCACGGTAGGAACACGCCTTCGCCAGGCGGCAGGCCGTCCGGCGCGCTGCGTGAGTCGTAGCGGTAGACGAAGCCGTCGTAGACCAGCTCGCGTCGGACCGCTTCGACCGTGCCCGTGACGCGCGGATCGGTAGGAGGAAGGAAGCCGACGAGCGGAATCATCAGCAGCGAAGCGTCGAGTTGTGGATCTCCGTACGACTGCGTGAACGCGTTCTTCTGTGCGTTGTAGCCCTTCTCGCAGACTTGCCGGTGAATCTCGTCGCGCAGCGCGGACCAACGATCGACCGGACCGTCCAAACCAAACTGCGTCGCGCTGGCGATCGCGCGATCCAGAGCGACCCACGCCATGACCTTCGAGTGCGTGAAGTGACGACGAGGTCCGCGCACTTCCCAGATGCCTTCATCCGGCTCCTGCCAGTGCGATTCGAGCCAATCCATGAAGTGCTTCTGAAGCCGCCACGCGTCCTTCGCGGGATCCAATCCGAAGAGGCGCGCTTGATGAAAGCAGTCCATCACCTCGCCGTAGATGTCGAGCTGCAGCTGCTGGCTTGCGGCATTGCCAATGCGCACTGGACGGGAGCTCTCGTAACCCGTGAGCCACGGCAACTCCAACTCCGTGAGCCTGCGCTCGCCCGCGACGCCGTACATGATCTGCAGCTCGTCCGGTTCGCCCGCCACCGCGCGAAGGAGCCAGTCGCGCCACGCCGCCGCCTCGCTCTGGTAGCCCGCGTCCAGCAGCGCAATCAGCGTGAGCGTCGCGTCGCGCACCCAGCAGAAGCGGTAGTCCCAGTTGC
>JBQTKE010000032.1:0-9247 GCA_052386435.1 Myxococcaceae bacterium | reverse complement strand
GTCCCTCGCTGGACGTGATGATGCGCCGCGCGGCGAAGGACCATCCACGAACTCCATCGCCAGGTAGTACTGGTCGTTGAGCTGACCGAAGTCGAAGACCTGCACGATGTTGGTGTGGTTGAGCAGCGCGGCGACCTTCGCCTCGGTGACGAACATGTCCGCGAAGTCATCCAAGTTCGCGAACTGGGGAAGGATGCGCTTGACCACGCAGGTCTTGGAGAAGCCGCTCGGGCCATCGATGGCTGCGAGATAAATCTGCGCCATGCCACCCGCGGCCAGCTTGCGCATCAAGCGGTACTTGCCGAAGGCGCCGAGCGGCTGCTCGGAGATCGAGGACTGTTCCCGGCTGTTTTCATTGGCGACGACGTTCAATGGACTCACGCTTTGCGACCTCAGAAAGTTTGTCGGAGCTCGAGGGCAACCGTCCGACCCAGGTTGGGGATGTCGAACCCGCCGAAGCCGGGCTCTGAGTAACGAGTGTCGGTGAGGTTCTTCACCGTCAACGCGATGGCCGTCTGGGCACCGCCCAGGAAGTTCAGCCCCACCGTGGAGATCGACGCGTCCGCCGTGAAGTAACTGGGGAGCGTGTATTGCTCGTCATTGTTGAGGGCGATGTTCGACTGGGAAGCACCGCGCTCACCCACCCACCGTGCCTGACCATTCAAGTTCAAGAACACCTCCGGCAAGGCCAGGTTGAACCTGCCGGTCACCGTCGCATTCGGGTAGAGCGCTTGGGCTGAGCTGTCGATGAGGTTGTCGATGATGGGACGCTCGAGGGTTCCGGAGGCTTGAAGAGAAAAGCGTCCGTAAACAAACCTTCCGCGCAGCTCCATTCCGATGTTCCGCTGCTGGCCAGAGTTGCGCGCTTGAAAATGTGGACCCGCCTGCGCGAACTCGATCCGGTTGGTCACTTCCTGCGCGAACGCGCCGCCTTCAAAAGCAAGCCGTCCCAGCACTTGAAGGCTCGCGATCAACTCGACGCTGTGAACGACCTGCGGGTTGAGAGGAGGAGCGCCCTCGCGTGTTCGGTTGCCAATCACGTTGTTATTCGAGCCGAATCCGGGCAGCCCGTAGAGCAACGTTCCGGACGGGGTCTGGAAGGCTCGGCCGGCGATCACCTTGGTGGTGAAGGACTCGCTCCACTTGTAGGCGAGGGCCGCGCGCCAGCTGTACTGGGCGGGGAAGAGGTTCGGCAGATCCACTCGTGCGTTGGCCGTGAGGTAGAGACCGCTCAGCGCGCCTGCGGCCCAAGGGTTCGACGTGGCCTGCAGATAAACGCCGGGATTGATCAGCGTGAAGTTGCGGGTGTCGGTGGGGCTGATCAGCTCCTGTCGATCTCCTGACGAAATGGTGCCCTGCGGCGCGTAATAGACCTGCGTGTAGTGCAGCGCCTCCTGTGGCTCGTACGAAAGATCGAACCCGCCTTTGACGGTGAGCCGGCTGAAGGGCGAGACCATCAGCTCAATCGCTCCGTCAATCGCTTGGTAGCGGAAGTTCCGCGTGAACGCGCTGGTGTTGCTGGCAGTCAGGAAGAGCAGCTCGTCGCCGGTGGGATCGCCTCGCGAGTACCCCGCCCAGATGGCAGTGGAGACGGTATCGGACCACTTCCGCTCATGGCGCAAGCTGGTCCAGATGTTCTGCAACGACACGCGGCTCTTATGAGTGAGCACCGAGCTCAGTTGGAACTCGCCCTTGCTGTCGAGCCGCTGAAACCCACCCTGCGCGAGGATGGTATCGGACGCTCCCAGCTTGGCGCGGAACTGGGCGAAGACGCCGGTGGGCGCGGCGATGTCGTTCTGGCTGGCGCCGCCAAAGTAGGGGCGGTAGCGAACGAGCGTGGGGTCCTGGTCCGGGAAGGTCCGAGAGATGCTCAAGCCCGAACGATCCACGCGCTCTGACGTAGCAGCCACGACGAGCGACTTGCCGCCTTCGTCGAACCCGCCCACCAAGGTGCCGCCGTAACCGACAGAGGCGCGGGCGAGGTTAGCGCGACCGGTGGCCTCGGCAATGACCGTGGCCCCACCTCCTTGGCCGCGGGTGATGACGTTCACCGTGGCGAGGAAAGCGTTGGCACCGTAGAGCGCGGAGAGCGGCCCCTTGGCGATCTCCACTCGCTCAATCATCTCCACCGGGATGTATTCCGGCCCCAAGAACGCGCTGAGGTCCGGACGGAAGCTCACCGGGACGCCGTTGATCATGATCTTCACGATGCGGGTGCCGGCGCGAAAACCGCCGGTCACACCACGCACGCCCATTGAAGGGAGCACGTAATCGTCCACGACGTAGAGGCCGGGAACGTCGGAGAGGATCTCTCCCAGCGAGTGGTAGCCCCGCTGAGAGATGTCTTCCCAGCTCACTGCCGTCACGTTGGCGGAAGCGATGGCCCGCTGCTCTTCCACGCCGCTCGCCGTCACCACGGCCGCATTCCGGTCGTCGTCCAACGTCGCGGTGTCAGTTTCCACGTCCGACGCGACGTTGCCGCCCTTGGTGACCTGCGTTTCGGACGCGGATGCATCCATCCCCCAGACGAGGGCGGACAACCAAGCGGTGAGAAAAGCGCGACCAGCAACCGCGCGCAGGATCGGTTTCAAAACGGCTCCCATGAGGACTTCAAAAAGCACTTCAGGAAAACCACTGAGCTGCGGAGCCGCCGACTATGAGACAGCAATAAAAACCTCCGCAAGGTCTACAATTCACGCCTTCCCGCGCTCACGATCGAGAGAGATTTTTCCTCTGCCGCTGCGCGTGTTGTCGCCAGCGCTGCGACCAGCGGGGTGCGGTGAGAGCGTGTGCCGAGCCCTTTCTCCCCGAGCAGAAAACTGCCGCACAGGCTGAGCGGGCGGGCTCGCAAACGCATCGCGTCCCTCGAGCGAGTGCAGTTTTCCACTCTCACTTTCGAGCTCGAGCCAGGTGCGGTCGCGGCTCCGACAGCGCGGGGATGTGCCCACGCCGGTCCCTATTCGTTATCGTGTTCGCACTGCATAGTGCTCGGTCGCGCCGCGAGAGACGACGGGAGGCAATTTCATGAAACGCACCCTCGGAATGTTTTTAATCAGCACTGCCGCACTTTCAGCTTGCGGACCGCGCGCGGACACAGGCCCTACCCAGACCATCGCCTTGGGCGCGGTGATTGACCGCACCGGCTTCAACGCGGAGCCCAGCTGGGCGGACGCGATCAAGCTGGCGGAACGCAACGCCAACGCGGGCCTCAACCGGCTCAGCGGCGGCGCTCCGTTCAAGTTCACCATCACCTTCGCCGACACCGCCAACGAGCCGGCGATCGCCGTCTCACGCGGAACGGAGATGGTGAGAAATGGCGCCAAGGCGCTCATCACCGACACCAGTCAGGCGGACCTGGAGCTGAACAAGCTCGCCTACGACGCGGACACGACAAACGATCTCAACGTCCCCATCGAGTGCGGCGGTTGTACTTCGGGCACCATCAACAATCCGACCTACCTCGACACCGCCAATCCGCCCGACCTCGTCGCGCAAGCGGCGCTTCGCAACGGTCAGAAGTGGAACTTCCGCTCCATCATGTCCACCAAGTTCATCTCGCAGATCTTGGTGAACCTGATGCTGCAGAACAGCAACGGCGACGCGAACAACGACGGCAAGTTCAAGATCTCCTACGTGGGCAGCGACGAAGTGTTCGGGCGTGGCGCGGTCAAAGATCTGCGGACCTACGCGACGAACCTTCACCCCAGCTCAGTGCCGATCATCGAAGAGCTGTACCACCCGCGCGACGCCGACCCGAACAGCTTCAATTGGTCCGAGCTGGCGCAGCGGCTGACGGACAACCAGACCAACGGAATCGGCGACGGTGCGCCCGACGTGGTGGTGGTGGCGAACTTCGCGCAGCAGCAAGCGGCGTTCGTGAAGGCGTATCGCCAGGGCGGCTACGTTCCGCGGCTGCTCCACTACCACACGTTCCGGATCAGCTCCGCGCTGCAGTCATTGGGGAGTTTGGGCGACGGGGTGGAGGGCGTGTCTCACGTGCTGCTGGACGACGGCGCGTCCGGAGAGAACTTCTCCGTGGAGTACGAGAACCGCTACGGCATCCCCGTCGTCTACCGCGACGCCATCTACTACGACAACGCGATGACGCTCCTCTTGGCGACGATGATCGCCATTCAGGGGTTGCCGGATCCGACCCAGGTCACCGGCGCGCAGATTCGCGATGCGATGCTCAAGACCAGTGTCGGTGGGGGCGAGGTGGTTCGTACCGGCCCCGAGGAGTTCGCGCGGGCGGTGGAGTTGATTCAGCAGGGCAAGGCGATCAACTACGAAGGCGCCTCCAGCCCCATGGACTTCGACGCCAACGGCAACGTGGTGGGTCGGCTCGCGCAGTACAGAGCCGAAAGTGGCAAGTTCGTGGATGTGAAGATCTATGACTGCGTGAAGGCCGACACTTGTCCCGCCGTGGACACCAAATAGAACCGCAGTCGTGTGCCAAGAGCCACCGTGCGTTCGACCCTTTCCCGAGGAAGCGCGTCATTTGTCATGGCGAACGTGCCGTGAAATAAAGTCGGCGCGCCTTTCGCAAACACCGCTTGAATGACTGCCGCTGCGGCGGTCGGCATCAGTGGTTATTGTGTTGTGTCCATGAGGATCCCGTGAACCATCCCAAACGAGAGTCGGGGGACTCGAAGGGTCAATGTGCGCCGCAGCTGCCCCCTGCGCCTGGGAGCCGACGACGGCGAAATCCTGAGAGACGGGCCTCCGATAAACGGCAGGTAGACGACGTCGTCGCAACGTACCGGATGACGCTCGAGGCCAACGAACGTCTGGTGCTCTCTGCGCTCGAGGCGGAAAAGCAGACGTCGGAAGCGAACCAGACCCGGGAGATCGCTGAAAAGCGGGTCGCGCGACTGAAGGTCGTTGAGAACGTGCTGCTGACCGACGCCCTGTTCCGGGATCGGTTCTTGGGAATCGTGGGACACGACCTCTCCACGCCTTTGCTCGCCATCTCGATGTCGGCCGAAGCGCTTCGACAGTGCGGGCGTGACAAGCCCCCCGATGTCTTGGTCGACCGCATCCTGCGCAGCGCGCAGCAGATGAACGTCGTGATTCGACAGCTCTTTGACCTCACGCGCGTCAAGGCGGGACAAAACCTGGCCCCCAAGTTCGTTCCCTTGGACCTCGGTCAGCTCTGCACCGACGCGGTCGAGGAGCTGGAGCACGCACGACGCCAAAGTGGCCGTTTCGTCCTGCAGTTCGAGGGCGCGCTCGCTGGCAGGTGGGTTGCCGGTCAGTTGCACCAGCTGATTTCCAACCTGTGCTCAAACGCGTTGATCCACGGCGCCCAGGATCGCCCGATCGTGGTGCGGCTCCGGGGCCTGGCCAAGGCGGTAGTGTTGGACGTCATCAACGAAGGTCCGGCCATCCCAAAGCACCTGTTGCCGCAGCTGTTCGAACCTTACCGGCAGGCGGAGCCCGGCAAGAACGAGGGGTTGGGGCTTGGGCTGCACATCGTCGCGGAGATCATCCGCTTCCACCGCGGCAGCATTCGGGCTCAATCGAACGCAGAGCAAACGCTCTTCAGCGTGCGACTACCCCGTCACCCTCCGACCCGTCATGGAGGTGTTAGATCGTAGACCAGGCTTGCACGGTAATGGACAAGCCCGGTTGAGTTACCGTATGAGCCCAACTCCTAACCGTCTCAAACCACCGCAAGGGAACCTCCGTGCAGCGCGGACCGCGACAGCCAAGGTCCATGCAGTTGGGACGCTGCCTTTGACCCGACCGCCTCCCGCCCTGGTGGCCGCCGCGCGGTCAGCGCTCTTCGCCAAAGCAGAGGGAGCACCTCCTACCTCAGCCCAAATCGCCGCGGCGACCGCGCAGCTACACCAAGAGCTCACGTTATCCCTGTCGCCCATCGTGGGGGACGCCGGGTTTGATGCGCTCTTTGCCCGAAGCCTGAAGAAGACCAAGCCCGCCTTCGCTTTTCTCAGCGAGGTCCAGACCTCAGGCCCGTCTCTGAAAGTCCTGAGCCCCCTTCTTGAAACCCTCAAACAACAACCAGAAGCCGCGGTCGCGGAGGAAGTCGTTGTGACGCTCTTGGCCAATTTCATCAGTCTGCTTTCCAAGTTCATCGGAGGAGGCTTGGCCTGGCGACTTCTCCGCAACGCTTGGCCTGATGCGCTCCCGGACGAGTCGCCTTGGGAGGATTCAGAATGAGTCGCAAACCCGTTGCCGTCGCGAAGCTGCCCACGGGGGTGCCTGGTTTGGATGAGGTGTTGGGCGGAGGTCTGCCCGAGTTTTCGTTCAACTTGCTTGCGGGATCCCCCGGGTGCGGCAAGACCACCTTCGCCCATCAGGTGATGTTCGCCAACGCGACGAAGGAGCGCCCGGCGCTCTACTTCACGATTCTGGGTGAGCCTCCGCTCAAGATGCTGCGCTACCAGCAGCAGTTCAGCTTCTTCGACGACGAGAAGGTGGAGTCGGCCATCCGCTTCATTCACCTTGGCAGGGACTTGCTCCAAGGGGGATTGAAGCAAGTGCTAGAGCGGATCGTACGGGAAGTTGATGAAGCGGATCCGCGGCTGGTGTTCGTGGATTCGTTCCGTTCTGTCTCGCGCGTGTTCAAATCAGCGAATGAACCTGAGTCCGGACTGCAAGGCTTCGTCCAAGAGCTGGCGCTGCATCTGACCAGCTGCGAGGCCACGACGTTTCTGGTCGGCGAGTACCTCGACGAGGAGGCCAGCAGCAATCCCATCTTCACGGTCGCGGACGGGATCTTATGGCTCTACCAGACCGCGCTTCGCAACTCCGTCGTGCGCCGACTTCAGGTCCACAAGATCCGCGGGCAGAAAGAGATTCCTGGGTTTCACACGCTGAAGATCTCCGAGGACGGGATTCGCGTCTTCCCGCGCCTGCCCCTCCCGAGTGAGCAGCTGGAGGTGGACGACGCAAAGCAGCTGCCGATCAAAGGCACCGGCGTCGCGGCGCTGGATGAGATGCTGGGCGGCGGCGTTCCCGCCGGCTACTCGATCTCCCTCGCCGGCCCTTCCGGCTCCGGCAAGAGCGTCCTGAGCACGCAGTTCATTTTAGAAGGCGTGGAACAAGGTGAGCCCGGCGTCATCGTGGTTTTTGAAAAGCGTCCGCAGGACTACCTGAAGACCAGCTCCCAAGGGAAAAGCCTGAACGCGCTGACGAAAGCCGGGAAGATCAAGCTCATCTACATTCGCCCGCTGGATCTGTCTGTCGACGAAACACTCGAGCAGGTTCGCGCCGAAGTCATCCGCCTGGGCGCCAGGCGCGTGGTCGTGGACTCCTTGTCAGGGTTCGAGCTGGCGCTTGCGCCGGCATTCCGCGAGGACTTCCGGGAATCGCTCTACCGGATGGTCGGAGCGCTCACGCCGTTGGGGGTGACGGTGATGCTGACCGTCGAAGTGACCGACTCCTTCACTGAGCTGAGGCTCAGTCCGCACGGCCTCTCCTTCCTCACCGACGGGATCATTCTTCAGCGCTACGCGGAGCTGGAGGGTCGCCTGCAGAAAGTGATGACTGTGGTGAAGCTTCGAGGACGCAAACACAGCACCCAGCTGCGCGCTTACGAGATCGACGAGAACGGGATCGTCATCGGAGAGGCCATGTCAGCCTTCCAAGGGCTCCTGACCGGCAACGCGCAGACCACGAAACCACCGCCCCTCAAGCCGGCCGCGACCAAAGGGGGCCACCTCCGGAGGCGTTAGCCGCGCACGCTCCCGGCCTCAACGTGCGCTTGCCGCGCCTCGGGTGATGGCGCCATCACACTCTTGTGCGAAGCCGCTTCGGGAATTCGAACTTCGAAGCGCGTACCCGCGCCTTCAGCGCTGTGCACGGAGACAGTGCCACCCAGAGTCTCCACAATGGATTTCGTCACCGTCAGACCAATGCCTCGTCCCGGGGAGATGTTCTCCGCGCGGTTATAAATTCGGAAGATCACCGGCAACATGTCCCGGGCAATGCCTCGCCCGGTGTCCTCAATGCTCAGCAGAAGAGTGTCTTCCTCCTTTCTCGCCCCTACCCGCACTCGGCCAGAAGCGGTGTACTTGATCGCGTTTTCGACCAGGTTCTGAACCACCTGCCCCAAGAGCAAGGGATCCGTGTGGAGCTGACAGTCTTCGGCGACGTCCACATCGAGCGCGAGCGACTTCGCCTCCGCCCGGGGACGCAATATCTCCAAGGTCTCCTCGATGACGGGCTTCACGTCGACCAACGAGTGCTGAACCTGCAGCTTCCCGGAGAGGGCCTGCGCGGCCGAAAGCTCTCGCTCCACCAACGTCACCACCCTTCTAACGCTGCGATCGATTCGATCCAGGATCCCGGTCGCCTTCTCGTCATGCGACAAGCTCGCGCGCAATTGCCGCGTCCCAATCAACACGCTGGAGAGCGGTCCTCTGAAGTCATGAACCATCAGCGCAATGAACTGCGCTTGGAGCTCAATCAATTGGGCCTGCTGGAGCTCGATGTAGCGCTCCACACCGAACCGATGCGCCTGGTCTACCGCCGCGTGAAGTGCCGCGGCGGTGGCGTTGTCCAAGCGAACGTTGGAGTCATCCAGCGACTGCATGATCGACTCGCGCAGCGAATTGTATTCTTCGCCGAGCTCCGAAAGGCTGAACCCAAGCTCGAGACGGTCCTCACCGTGGCTCTCTGCAACACCGCGAGGAATCGCGATCACCGCGGACATCGCACCGAGATTTGTCTGCAGCGCGCGGGTGAGTTCGTCCAGAATCAACGGGATGTTGTTGACCAGCGTCTCGCGTGGCAACGACTGGGCCTTCGGGCGCTTCGCAATTCGGCTGAGCCACCCGTCCAGAATCTCCGACTTGTGCTGCGCGAGCGTCTCCGCCACATGGATGTTCATGACCAGTCGCCTCCTGCGACGGTCCGACCATGGCATGTGCGGCCAGCCAGTTCTTTAGGCGCGCCCGCCCAGTGCTTCGTCGTTCCTTCAACGGGCATTCAGAGCAACGCCTATTGCCGCCGAGACGCGGCTGTGGGCTCGCTTCTACGTCAGCTTCAGCTCGGTCCCGCTGACCAGCACTCCGTCCTCATCGACGTAAATCCAATCGCCTGCTCGGAAGGTCACGCCTAGAAACGCGACAGTCACGTCTCTCTCCCCTCGGTTCTGCTTCTCGCTCTTGCGGGGATGGGTTCCGAGCGCTTTTATCCCCAGAGACAACCGCGCCAGCGCTTCGCTGTCCCTCACGCAGCCGTGGACGATCACGCCCGCCCAACCGTTCTTTTGCGCGAGTGC
>JBQTKE010000031.1:0-2282 GCA_052386435.1 Myxococcaceae bacterium | reverse complement strand
GCTTTACACTGTTAAACTATGGGTAACTTGTTTTGAATTAGCCCCCGCGCTCCGCTTTGTTAATTTTTTTAAAGCGTGACCCCTACCGAGAGCCGCCGGCGCTGACTTCCACGGTGGGCGTCTGCTTCGACAGGAGGTTGTACGCGTCGTAGCTGCCCAGCACGCGCTTCACGTACTTGCGCGTCTCGCTCACGGGAATCTCCTCAACCCACTCGTCCATCGCGGAGTCCGGCGAGGCGGTGATCCAGCGGCGGACGGCGCTTGGGCCGGCGTTGTAGCTGGCGACGGCGAAGGCCTTGTTCCCTTCCCAGCGCGAGAGGAGCTGGCCCAGATACGCCGACCCAATGCGGATGTTCTGCATGGGATCGAAGAGCGAGCTCTGGTGGAACCGGCGAATCTTGAGCATCCGCGCCACGCTCTTCGCGGTGGCCGGCATGAGCTGAGTCAGACCAATCGCGCCAGTCGAAGAACGCGCCATGCGGTTGAAGCGGCTCTCTTCGCGGATCAGCGCTTGAAGCAGATCCGGATCCACCTTCGCGTCTCTGCCGTGCTTCTCCACCAGCGGACGGAAGCGCGGCGGGTAGTTCACTTCCAACAGCGAGCGGCGTTCGGCGATCGCGCTGTCGACAAGGCCCGCGCTGGCGATGACTCGCGCCGGCTGATCGAAGCCCGAGGCGTAGAGAATCTGGAACAGCGCCAGGTTCGCGTCGGCGCTGTGATCTTCACGCGGAACCGCCAGCAACTCCGCGGCCGCGCCGTTCATGCCCAGGCGAATCAGCTCAATGCCAGAGCCAAAGTGTGAGTCCGCGGCGAGCGCGCCAATCTTCAGCGGCCAGATCGAAGCAGACGCGGCGAACTGGCGCTTCCGCTCCACCTCATCCGACTTCGCGCGATCGAGCTCGGTCAGTCGGGTCCGCGCCAAGAGCACGTAGTAGCCCTGACGCGCGCTCAGGATCAGCTCAGCCAGAGCGCTGACAGCGCCGGCCTTGTTGCCCATGGCCGCCAACGCACGCGCTCGCCAGTACTGCGCGCGCTGCACCTGTTCATCGGTCACAGCCACGCCCGTCAGCGCGAGAATCTCGTCCAGCGAGTTGATGCCTTCGTTGTGCTGGTTGCGGCGCCAGTAGATCCAGAACGTCTTGAAGCGCGCTTCCGCCGCGTAATCGCCGGTCCAGTGGTGCGACGCGACCTTCTGATACCGCGAGAGCGCGGCGTCTTCGTCCCCCAACTCCAGCCGCAGCTCCGCCGCGAGGAAGAGCGCGTCGTCAGCGAACGGGTGCTCCGGGTAGTCGGCCGCGAGCTGCTCGTAGGTGAGCACGCCGCGAGCTTCGTCAACGACCGACTGCGAGTAGCCCAGCACGTACATCGCGCGAGGGCGAAGCGCGTCTGACTTGCACTGCGCGACCACGGGCGTCAGGTACTCAATCGCCTTCGCGTGCTGGCGCTCCTTGCGCAGGGCCTTTCCGTAGACGAAGTGCGCGCGGCAACCGAGGTCATTCTTCGGCGGGTACTTGTCGAGCAGCGGCTTCACCAGCGCCATCCCCTGCTTGTTCAGGTGCAGCTCGACCAGAGACTCCGCGCGGGCGACTTGGTGCTCGACCGGGATCTTCTTCTTGAAGCGACGGTCCGCGTCACGGGCCAGAGAGGAGTGCGGATAGATCGACCAGATCTTGAGCAGCGCGTTCTTCTCGCCGTTCACATCCTTGCGCGCGACCGCCAACTTCACCGCAGCATTCAGTGCGCGCTCATCGTTGCCCAGCGGAGAGAGCACCGCCTCCGCCTTCGCCCACTGCCGAGTCTTCGTGTAGAGCCGAGCCAGAACGAGGCGGCTGTCGTTGTAGCTCACCGCCTCTTCGGGAATCAGCTCGAGCGCGGCGATTCCTTCCTCGAGCTTGCCGACCAGCTCGTAGCCAGCGGCCGCGTACCAGAGGCAGTAGGAGCGCATTGGGAGATACTCATCCGCCAGGGTGCTCATCTCCTGCGCGGCCGCCGCGGACTGCCCGCCCCGAAACGCCGCGAGCGCGCGCACGTAACGAACCGGCAGAGTCTGCTCGACCGCGGCAAGCGTGGCGCGCACCTTGGTGTACTGGCCACGATCCAGCTCCAACTTGCCCTGCTTGAGCTTCCCTTCCGCGAAGTACGGCGCGAGCGACTCTTCGCCGAAGTCTCCATTCGCGCGCGTGATGGGACGCGCAGGCGAAGCCGGGACGAGCTCGGCGGACGCCAAGGCGGACCAGCAACACGCGGCGAGGAGGACGTGACACGGGCGAAGCATCAGGAGC
>JBQTKE010000030.1:0-2254 GCA_052386435.1 Myxococcaceae bacterium | reverse complement strand
TCGCGATCGCGCCATGACCTTGAGCCACCGCGAGGTGCTCAACTTCATCTTCACTCCGGGCTTCAGCACGTCGCGGCAGATTACGGAGACCAGCGGACGCGGCGTTGGGCTGGACGTGGTGCGTGAGAACGTGGCGCGGTTGGGTGGGCGCGTTGAGTTCTACAGCGACAAGGGAAAGGGGACGGAGTTCATCCTCAGCCTGCCGCTGACCTTGGCCGCCGCGCGGGGGCTCTTCGTCAACGCAGGCCGCAACACGTACTGCATTCCGCTCACCAACGTGGATGAAGCGATCGCGGTGGAACCGAAAGAGCTGGGCGCGGCGCAGGGCAAACTCTTCCTGCAGCTGCGGCACCAGGCGATTCCCTTCGTCGGCCTGGACGATCTGTTGATGGGCCGCCCCTACTCGCGTCCGGACAGACGCAGCTACGCGGTGATCATCGCGCTGTCGGACAGACGGCTCGCGGTGGGCGTGGACGAGCTGCTTGGACAGGAAGAAGTGGTGGTGAAGGCGCTCGCGCAGGGCACCCCGCGCATTCCGCTGGTGGCGGGTGGAACGTCGCTCGCGGACGGGCGGCTGGTGACCGTGCTGGAGCCGGCGGCGCTGGTTGAAGCCGCTGCGGGCACGTCGCTGCGCGCGCTGGCCACTGCCGACAAGGCGCAGCTGTCCACGGTGCTGGTGGCGGACGACGCACTGACGACTCGGACGATGATCTCTTCTGTGCTGGAGCGCGCTGGGTACCACACCCTCACCGCCCCAGATGGCGAAGCCGCTTTCGCGCTCGCTCTTCGCGAGAAGGTGGACCTGATTGTCTCCGACGTGGAGATGCCGGGCCTCGACGGACTGGGCCTGTGCCGCCGCGTTCGCGCCACGCCTCAGCTCTCCTCCACGCCGGTCATTCTCATCACGTCGCTCAACGAGCGGGATGACCTGGCGCGTGGAGCCGAGGCAGGGGCCAGCGCTTACATCGTCAAGAAAGACTTCGACCCCACGGGGTTTCTGGAGATGGTCTCTGACTTCGTGGGAGAGGCGCGGGGCGCGAAATGATCCGCGTCTTCATCCTTGAGGACAGTCGCACCCTGATGCGTGAGCTCATCAAGGTGTTCGGCATGACTTCTGATTTCAAGGTGATTGGTACAGCAACGACCATCGCCTCCGCGTTGGAGCAGATTCCCGCGCTCAAACCGGACCTGGTGAGCTTGGATGTCTTTCTGCCCGACGGCAGCGCCGCAGACGCGGTGACGGGGATTCTGCGGATCGCGCCGGTGCCTATCGTCCTGCTCTCCGAAGCGAAGCGCGAAACCGACGAGGTCTTCGCGGCGCTGGCGGCGGGCGCGGTGGATTTCATGCGCAAGCCGCGCGCGGTGGACAAGCGCAGCACCGCCGCCATGCTCAACGCGATGCGCGCGCTCAGCCGCGTCGCGTTGCGCGCGCGCCCCAGCTCCGAACGCTGCGCGCTGGCGATGGCCACTTCGGTGGTGGCGTTCGCGTCTTCCACCGGCGGGCCGAATGCACTGCGGGAGATTCTCGCCGCGCTGCCCGCGGATTTTCCGCTGCCGATTCTGGTCGCGCAGCACGTAGCGGAAGGGTTCGAGGCCGGCCTCGCGAAGTGGCTGGCCGCGGCCAGTCCGCTGCGGTTCCGCGTGATGGAGAAGCAGCGTCAGGCACTCACAGGCGGCGAAGTGGTTCTGGGAAGGTCTGGCTGGGATATGCGCGTCGTCTCGCGCGAAGAGGTTGTCTTGGAGAAGGCGCCCGTCCGGGGCTACCACCCGTCTGGGGACATGCTCTTCAAGTCCGCCAGCAAGGCGTTCGGCTCCTCGGTGATTGCGGTCGTCCTCAGCGGGATTGGCAGCGACGGGGCGGCAGGGGCCCTTGAGGTCGCGCGCGCCGGGGGTGTGGTGATGGCGCAGGATGAACGCAGTTCTGTTGTTTATGGAATGCCCGCGGCCGTTGCGGAGGCAGGTATCGCCGGACTCATCGGCAGCCCGGTAGAACTTGGGCGAGCCATCCTTCACACTGTTACTTCGAAGAAGTCATAAGAGGCCTCTACCGCCATGAACCAGAAACCCGCGACCAAGCAGAAGAAGAAGGTGCTCCTCATCGAGGACTCACCGACGGCGCGCGCGCAGCTGGTGGAGCTGCTGCGGGATGACTACGACTGTCTGGAGGCGTCAGACGGCGAGCAGGGGTTGGACCGCGCGCTCAACGACAAGCCGGACGCAGTGGTCACGGACCTGGAGATGCCGCGGATGGATG
>JBQTKE010000029.1:0-2687 GCA_052386435.1 Myxococcaceae bacterium | reverse complement strand
GGCTGTGCTCGGCCTGTCTTCGAGTGATTTAGATTTTTGCCTGGCTTCGTGACTCATTTTCATTGGGTAGGACGAGGTGTCTTGCGTAAGGCGACCCGCTCGTGTCGGGACTTTGAGGCGCTCCGATCGAGGCATCGTCAGCGAAGGCCGGAGGACTCCCATTCACGACGCCGGAGGAAGCGGGTTTGCGCTTTGACCGGCTAAGGGGTGACAAACTCACTGGACAGAAACACGTTTGAGCTTGAGATCTAACCGGCCAATCCGAGCTCAGCTCTCAGAATAAGTCAGGAATTGGCGGGCCCGTGGATTTACGCGGACGCTTCTCGATGGCGGAGCGAAGTAAGAGCCCAGAGCTGGAACTCTGGGCCCTCGGTCCTGCAGCTGCATCACTTAGCGGAGCGAAGCAGCTCTGCCGAAGATGCAGTTTGGCAGTGCACGAGTCCAGTTTTCGTCCGCTGGGGCGATCTGGAATTCATCGTTCGGGGCTGCGGATGGTGCCTGCACTGGTTCGTGATCCACCGTTACTGCTTTCGCGGACACGTCTACTGCAGCGACGAATGTCGGTTGTTAGCACGGCGTGCGTCTGCAAGGCGGGCACGACGTACCTATCGCAAGTCTCTCGGAGCTGAAGGGCGCGAGGATCGCCGCAGCGAGGAGAGCGCGCGCCGTGCCCGCATTCGTGCCGTGGGGGATCACGCTTCCAGAAGTTTGACCAATGCATCAGAAATTCCCGCATCTGCTGCGGAGGATTCCTCTGATGGAAGCGTCGACGCGAGTAGTGCTGAGCCTGCGCCCCGTAGACCAGAGCTATTCCACTCAGGTCTGCTTTCAATCGCCGCTGCCGTCCGAGCCGAATTCGGCCGCGTTACGCCGCTTGCTGCGCGAATTGATCCGCTGGAGCGGTCAACCGACAGACGTTGTGTTGTATGCGGTGGGGCGACCGGCCAGGTGGCACGACGCTTGGGTCGACGCGTTGCGGTCCGTTCCCAGTCGCCACCTCACTATTCGGTTCTGCTTCCAAGACGAGACCCTGGATGAGTGAGAGCGACGCCGAAGTGCGCGACGCAAAGAGTGCTCGTGTCCACAAAGAGCGCGTAGGTTGGCGGCTCCAAGGATCGTTCTCCCTTGAGAACGCGAACCGATTTCTGGAGATGCTGAGTGTTCGCGGACTTTCGAGCGCGACAATTCGTGCGTACGCCTTTGACCTCGTCTCGCTCTTCCGATGGCTTGAGCACGCTCATCTGAAGCTGGCCCAACTCGACCGAGGACACCTGCTCGGCTTCATCGAGCACCAGCAGAAGGCAGGCAGTCAGCCCAATTCCATCAATCGACGCCTCATCACCTGCGAGCAGTTTTTCAAATTCGTAACAGGGGCGTCGATGAGTGCCGCGAACATCTCCGGCCCAGCAGGTCACTACAAAGGCCGCGGAAAAGACCGCGCTCTGGGGCTTCATCAGCTGCATCGGGTTTCGCGTCGGAAATTTCGCGTCAAGGCTGCAGTAAAAGTGGTCGAGCCGCTGACCGTGAGTCAGGTGAAGACGCTGCTTGCGAGCGCGCGGCGGTTTAGAGACCTCAGCATCATCTACTTGATGCTGTTCTGCGGACTCCGGGCCGGGGAGGTGCTGGGCCTGCGTGGGCAGGACTTCGCGGCACTCGATGGCGTGCTGCGCGTCCGCGGGAAAGGCAACCGAGAGCGAGTGCTCCCACTCGCGCACACGGTCTCCCGTGTCGTCACCAAATATCTGCAATTGGAACGACCGAAGAACATTCCCACGGAGCAACTCTTCGTCGTCTTGCAGGGACCTCGCCGTGGGCGACCAATGACGCCGGCTGGATTGCGCACGCTGTTTCGTCATCGGCGTACGGCGCAACCAGTGTTGCGAAACGCGAACGCGCATCGACTGCGTCACACGTTTGGCGCGGACATGGCGCGCGCGGGAGTGCGCCTCCCCATCCTGCAGCGAATGATGGGCCATGCCGATGGCAAGACGACGCTGCAGTACATCAACCTGTCGATGTCCGACGTTGCCGCCGAGTACCAGCGCGCCGTACTCAACATCGAGCAGCGCTACGCGGGGGCACGATGACAACGCCCGACGACGCCCTGCTGTCGCTTGCGCGAAAATTTATCAAAACATCTGAGGGTCCCAAGGGCGAACGCGTCCTTCTCTCCTTTCACCGATGGCTCGCCAACAAGCGAATTCCGCTCTCCGGGCTCGGGCCTCAGGACGTTGAACGTTTCGTCGCAGTGCCCTTTCGCAGGGCGGTCTCTGCGCGGACAGCTCACAATTACAAACGGCAACTCATCCACTATCTCGTGTGGCTTTACGACCGAGACTATTTGAGCTTCGACCCGCGAGACCTGGGCATCCGCCGCAAGATTGCGCTGCCGCCGAATGCGCTGAGTTTTCTGCGAACTCTCTCCCCGACGCTCAAGCAGAGCACGTGCCACACCTACCAATCGAATCTGCAGCATTTTCATGAATGGCTTGCTGATGCCCGTCTCTCGCTCAAACGACTCACTCGCTCGGACATGGAACATTGGTTGCTCGCGATGCAATGCTGGGAGCGCTTGACCCCGGAGCAAGCCCGGCTCTTTCGGCGCTCCGGATTGGTGCGCATTCACTTTGGCGCCGAGTCCGGCTCCGATGAGGTATTGAAATCCATCGACAAAAAATCTGACACCG
>JBQTKE010000028.1:0-7772 GCA_052386435.1 Myxococcaceae bacterium | reverse complement strand
CCCTGGCGGTCCAAGCGCAGTCGTGGAAGCGATCTCGCTTGGAGGCGCTGGGCTTCGGCGACACACGGCCCGTCGATCCCAACCTCACCTCGCGCGGACGGGAACTCAATCGGCGGGTGGAGTTCCTGATTCTGGAGCGGTAGTTCCGGTGATTCCCAGCCGTTAGCAATGCGATTCACGGGGCTTTGGTGGGCTGAAGTAGGATTCCTTTCCGTGCGCCTCCTTCCCTGCTTCACGTTGCTGCTTGTGGCCTGTCCCGGCGGGCTCGGCGGTGGCGGCGCGCCCTCTCCCCAGGTGACGTTGACCGTTCAAGAGACAGTCATCGTCGCGCCCACGCTTCCATTCGAGGTCAAAGTCACCGGCTGCGATGCGGTGACCAATGTGGAGATCTCCGACCGCGGCAAGTCACTGCGCGGCTTCCCCATCACCGGGATCTCCGAGCTGCTGCCGGCTGAGATCTCTTTCAAGTCGGGCCTCAGCGCGGAACTGCAGTTGAGCGCGAAGATCACCTGCGAGGACGGACGAACCGGGGAATCGGCGGTCGTTCCGGTTCGCTTCTTCCCAGTCGAGGAGTCACTCCCGGCGGCGGGCCTCCCCGACTCTTTCTATGCAGAGAGCGAAGGCCCCACTGTCACCTTCGTGGGCTGCGCCGGTGGTGTGCTGGAACGCCGAGCGCGAACGGGGCTGCGCGTGGGCGCGATGACGTCCGCGCCGTTTCCCTGCTCCAACGCGGCGATCATCTCTGAACCGAATAGCACCAGCGGCAAGCGCTGGCTGCTCGAGCCCGGCGTCGGCGCTTACGCGTTCGACTCCAACTTCCGCATCAGCGCCATCCGCACGGGGAGACTCCACGCCATCGCCGTGGGTCCCGACGGCGACGCGGTGCTCTGGGATTCGTTCACGGTGACTGAGGCGATCGTTCGCGTCCGCGCATCGGACGGTGCCCTGGTATGGCCGGTGGGAACTCAGCCGGACGCGTTCCTCACCGGCAATCCGATCATCTTCAACAACGAAGTCTACGTGCCGATCTGGATCTCGCCGCTGGCCGCGACCCAACCTACCGGCACCGTCGCGCTGGAGATCCTCAACTACAACACCGGCGTCCCACGCCGCCGCAATGACCTGATGGTCATCTCCTATCCGTTCTTGGATCCGCCGCCGGTGCCCGCGACCGCCTTCAACTCCGCCGGCACCTCCTTCTACGTCCCCGCGTTCGAGACCGGGACCAGCACTGTCTTCGCATGCACCCCAACCACCGCGCCCTGCGTGGGCACAGCGCAGTGGACAAGAAACCTGGGCGGCACCGTGAAACTGGTCGTGCCGTACGCGGGCGACACCAGGCTGGCCGCGGTCACGCCCACGGGGACCTATTTTTTGGACGCGATGACCGGACAGATCTTGAGTCCACAGGTTGCCCCGCCCGGGGGAGGAATGACGTCGAGGTCCGTGCTTCCCGGGAGAGGTTTTGCGAGCTCAACGCAACACCCGGAAGCGTCGTGCGGGGCGACGCCTTGCGAGGACATCTACCTGTTCAATGGGCCCGCGACCGGAGGCGCGCTCGAGGTGATCGCGTTCGACTCGCCCACGCGCGGACCCGTGTTCCGCCTGCAGATCCCCAACGGAACCGTGACGGGCGCGGTGGACGACGGCGGAGAGCTCTGGCTGCGCGTGGGAGACAAGCGCGTACGGCCGATGTCGCTGTCTCAGTACCGGACTCTCGCCGGCAACTGATCCGTCACCGCGCGGCGTGAGGATCAAGCTCGCGCGTCGCCGGTCATCCATTGCTCGGCGTGAGCCGCGCGGCGTAACGCTCGAATCGCCTGAGCGATGAATTAATCGCGCTTTAGCGCTCAACCGCGCGTTCTCTCTCGACGGACCAGAAGGCTTGAGCTGTCGGCACCGGCCTGCGTGCCGTACTGGTTCCTCCATGGTTCCCGGACGCATGCTCGACCCGGCTCGGGAGCCGCACAACCCTGCCCGAGCGGGCGCCGATAACCGGACATGGTGGATGAAGGAACCCGTCGATGCTGCCGGCTCAGAGATTCCTGTCGAATTTCCGCCGGCCGAAGCCGGCTCCTCCGTAAAGACAGTCAGAAGAGGACATGCTGCGTCTAACCCAAGACCGCGCCTTGCTGGAGGTCGGCGAGGAGAGCCGGCGGCGCTGGCAGACGTGTATCGGCACTACGCCCCGGCGTTGTTCCAGTCGCTTGAGCGAGGGTTTCGTTACGAGAGCGCGGGCAAACGTTTTTTCCTCAGAGGTTTGACGCAGCCCTGGGAGTTGGAGAACGCAGTGCACGAGACGTTTCTTCGGGCCCTAACCCCGGCTGCTCGCGCGTCATACGAGCTCAATCCTTTTCACGCCTATCTGCTCGGGATCGCTCGCAACCTGCTCATCGATCATGCTCGTTCGTCTCGAGTCGAGGTTCTCTCGCTCGAAGAATTCGCCGTTGAGCCAGTGGAGGGCCTCTCAGCGCCTCCCAGCCCCGCAGTTTCTCGTGATGATCGGCATGCAAGCGGATGGAGATCCCCACTGGTTCTACCCTGGTGAAAGGGAGCAGCACGTGGCGCTCCCAGCGGACGTGTCGACGAGCCCCTCGGGCATGGCTTTCGGCTGCTAGTAGCCAAGGCGATCGCGCGCCTGCTCGAGAAGGAGAACGCGTCCCTGGAGACGGTCTTCGGGATCGTTCACAGCCGCTAGGCGATCAAGAAGGTCGCAGACCTGCTCGATGACGTCAGGGAAACTCGTCCCTACCTCAAGGCGTTGCGGAAGAGGGCCGAGTCGTCGTTCATCGGTAGTGGCGAGCAGCGCGACGCGCTGTTGGAGGGATGGTGAAGGCCCGAGTGGAAGTCCTCCGAGAGCTGGTCGAGGAGGTCGCACTGCCGACGACGAGCAAGGTCAGCCGTCAGGCGCCCACCGCCCTGCATCTGAGTCTCAGGGGATGACGAGGAGTGCGCGAAGAATTCCTTCAACCTTGACGGCTTGGGCGAGCCCCTTTAGGACCGTTTCGTCTTTCGGTAGCAATGTTGATCCGGACTCCGACGCGATCCAGGCGGTGTTTGCGAGCACTGAGTCGAACTGCTCCCGGTAAGCCGCAGCGGTTTGCGCCTTCTCTTCGGCGGCTTTGGCGGCAAAGTGGGCGAGCACCAAGGACTCGAGGAACGGCGCGCGCTCCTCCGCCGTGCGCGAATGCGAAACGATGGCGAGCGTGTTCGCGTACCGCATAACATCGAGCGATCTACCTTCCACCTCGAGTGTTTCCTGCACGGTGAACTGAAACCTCTCTGCGCCGCCGATCGTCGCCAGCTTCTCGCGCACGGCCGGCGCGACTTTCGCATATACCTGTTCGTTGAGGACGTGGGTGTCGATGTGCGCCGGGTTGGCCGTTCCAACGCGGTACAGCTCCATCCATCCCTCTGATCCGAGCTTCCAGTGTCGTCGGCAGCCTTCGCACACACCGTCCCGGGCGACACGCTCCAGCGATTCGTCGTCCTCAAGCGGCTTGGACAAGGCGCGATGGGCGTGGTCTTCGCCGCGTACGATCCTAAGCTCGACAGGCGGGTCGCGCTGAAGCTGTTGCGGTCGGAGCTCGTCGCAGAAGTCCCTGACGCTGCCCGCCGGCTGGAGAGCGAGGCGCGGTCGCTGGCGAGGGTTACGCACCCGAACGTCATCACCGTCCACGATGTCGGGACAGTCGGAACCAGCGCCGGACATCATCGAGCGGGTCAGCCGAGCGCTTGACGTGTACACAGCGAGCTGGTCGCAGGAGTACGTCTCGGCATGCGAAGCCACCCGCGTTCGAGGCGATCAGTCCGAGGAAGTGCTCGACCTGCGCATGGCGTGCCTCGCGAGGACGCTCGAAGAAGTGAAGACGCTGACCGGGCTCTTTGCGCGCCCGAGCGTGAACGCAGAGGTCCTCGACAAGGCGCTCTCCGCGGTGAGCGGCTTGCCCGCTCCAAGCCGATGCGCCGACGTCCTCTCTCTGCGGCGGACCGGCGTTTCCCCGTCCAGTCCGGAGGCTGCCGAGAGAGCCCTGGAGCTCCGCCGGCAGATCGCCACCGCTGCCTCGCTCGAGCGCGTGGGAGGACGGAGTGAGAGCCTGGACGTCGCAGCGAAGGCTGCCGCGGCAGCCGCAACGCTCGCCGATCCAGGGCTGGAGGCGGAAGCCGTTTTTCAACACGCGATGTCGCTTCTAGCGACAGGGGATGGGAAGGCCGCGACGCCCCTCTTCAGGCGTGCCTCCAGATCGGCGCTCGTCGCGAGAAATGAGGAAGTCGCCACCGAGGCCGCGGCACGACTGGGCCATGCGATCGGTGCGTACTACGAAGATCCCGCAGGCGGTGAGGAGTGGCTTGAGATCGGTGAGTCTGTTGCAGCTCGCCTGTCGGACCCGAGCCGTCAGGCGATGCGTGGCGCGAGCACCCGCGAGGGGCTTGGCAGCTCGCAGGACTGCTGCGCTCAGCCTTGCCGAGAGCGCTGCGAGCCCTACGCCGACTCTTTCTTCGGCTCGGCTTCTTTCTCGTTCGCGTAGAGCACAACCGGCTCGGACTTCTTGAGAATCACCTCTTCGGAGAGGCGATAGTTGACATAAACGCCATAATCAGACCCAGGCGTTCGAGGCGCGGACCGGCAAGGCGGCGACGGAGGCCGACCTGGGCAACTTCAGCTACCACAACCGCACGCTGCGCGGCGCCAACCGGGGCGAGGGCGTTCCGCCGGCCTGCTCGAACTGTCAACCGATGGTGGAAGGAACCCAGGTGCTCGAATGACCGAGGCCCCGCGATCTTCGTGGACCTGCAGTACTTCGAGAAGAAGGCGTCGCAGTAGGGGCGCCGCGATCGAAGCAGTCGACGCCGGCCGCCCCGCGACGCAATGCGCGCAGAGGGACGACGCGGGTTCTCTCAAGCGTCGTACTGCCGTCCTGCGACGTGCCTACGGCGCGATGAAGCGGTGGTTGCCGGCGCCGCCACCGCCGTTCGCGCCCTGGTCATGTCCTGAGGGCCAGCTCACCCGGACCGAGAGAGGCGTTCCGGGTCCGATCACTGCTCCCGTGCCTCGCCGTTGAGCACACCGGTAAGTTGCGAGTAGGGCCTACCCCCTCACCAATCAGGTCTGTCCGTTTCCTCACCTCTCCTCACCGCCCACCCTGGGGGAAGTCGTCAGGGCGCGAGCATGGGTTGGGCGACGCACGATGGCTTGGTCGGGAAGCTCCACGAGTAGCGCGGTTGGCCGTACCCAGCCCCAGCCGAGACCGTAAACGGCCTCCAACCGTCCCTCCGGAGATGGATCTCCATGTTCGAGGACCAGTCGCTCCATGACTTACTGTTGGCAGGTGCTCCGCCGGTGACAATCTCCTTGAAGCGACGGTTTTGAGTCAGACCCGTCTCGAGAGAAGCGACAATCAGGCCGGTGCTGTCCCGAACGACGCTCTCCACCTTCGCGAGGCTGAAGCGACCCTCGTCGAGGTCTTCGATGGTAACCGCGATCCCGCGGCTCTCATGGCAGCCCGGGCCACCTGCCAAGGTGGCTCCCAAAAACCACTTCCTGTTCGGATTGGACGTGCTCCCTACCATTGTTACAAAGGGTCGCAAGCTCGAGACACCCGGGCGGGCAGTGAATTGCCACCTGGTGGGTTGGCCTTGCCGGTTAACGGTCAAAGAGGCGGTCGAAAGCGTCTCGTCGTAGCGGCCTGTGGCAGTTCCAACGAAACGTTGGCCTTCCTCGTCGATGGACGCGCCAGAGGCGGAAAACGGCACCTCACCGCCAATGGGGCTTCCGTCCGATTCGAAGGAGCGCACCTCCAGTGTCCCGCTCACCCGACATCCAACCCGCCCAACGCCTCCGCAGACGAAGTCCTCAATCCTTGCAACAATCGATTGACTTGGACCATCGCCTTCGCCCTCAATCGTGGTCAGGTGAACGGGGCCCAAGATGCCCTCCTTGGTCGCATAGGCGACGCGCTGCCTGGCGGCATCCTCGAAACGGATCAACTCGTAACGCGGCCCGGGATTTTGTGTGGTCGTGATGTAGCAGATGCGGCCTGGCACACTTCCCACACACCAGTAATGGAATTTCTGCGGAGCGGGAAGATCCACACTGACCGTCTCGGTCCGAACGAAACCCTCTCGCTCCAGCGTCTCCACCGACGGCCACGTTTCAACGGCCTGCTCGTTGCTATCCAGCTCCTCTCCCTCTGGGGCCACAGATAGCCCGCACGCCCCCAGGGTTCCTGTCATCAGAAACAAAGCAAACATCTTGATTTTCATCGTGTTCTCCAATCTGTCGTAGAAAAGCAGGGTCAGGTCCCTCCTCAGACACCCCAAATCGAAACGAAGTGCAGGCAAACGTCCTGGCCGCGCCAACAGTCCTCGCGAGGACGCTGCTCGACACCCTGCGCGATCGCGGGCTCTACGACGACGCGACGATCATCGTGTTCTCCGATCACGGCGAGAGCTTTCACGCGGATCGCCCGAACCTCGCGGGGGCCACGCCGGTGCACGGTGCTCGACTTGAAAGGATTGCCGCCGTTGTCAGGAGCAGCGGTTCCTCACGGCGCGAATTCGCTGTGGAGCTCGAGTCGCTCCTGCGCGGGCGAGGTGGTGGGCGGTGTTGGGGAGGACCGGCGGCGGGCGGCGGAGACGTCGGTGCTACACGAGGCGTTCCGGAGGGGGTGGCCAGAAGTCGCTGTGTCGGTGCCACCGGAGGGTGTTGTTGACCGCGTTGGTTCGTGATCAACCGCTGGTGGCCGACCTGACTGAGTGATCGCCATCGCGCCGGAACTGGTAGGCGATCGCGGTGAGCATGGCGACGTGGTTGGCCAAGACTTCCCTCTCAGTGCAACCGGCACTGTGGTAGCGCGCGGCCGCCCAGCAATGGTGCTGGCGCGCATACTCAAAAAAAAGAGAGGCCCGCGACGGGGGACACCGTGGCGGACCTCGAGTGGTGCAGCTCCGGCACGAGAGCCAGCTGACCAGTGAGGAGTACGTAAAGCAGGAAGCATGGAAGAGCGCCAGCTTGGAGCGATGCCCGTTGCATCCGGAGGGCGGGTGCGGCCTCTCGCGACACACGCCGTACAGCCGAGTCGAGCCGCCGGGAATGAAGGTGGCGCGCTCGTACTGCGAGAAGGGGCACACCACCTTCAGCCTGTTGCCGGACTGCCTGGCGTCGAGGCTGTCGTCGACGCTGGCGGCCGTGGAAGAGGTGGTAGTCGCCGTCGAGCAGCGAGCGACGAGTATCGAGGCTGTGGCGGAGGAGCTCTGGCCCGACATCGAGGTGCAGGGGGCGGTGCGATGGGTGAGGCGGCGGGTGTTGGCCGTGATGATCGCGCTGCGGACGCTGAAGGGACTTCGGCCTGACGTGCTGAGTGGCGTGGAGCCCACGCTGGGGTGAGGTGCGCGCTGCGCTGGGCGTGGAGGCGGTGCTGCCGGCGGTGCGGGAATTCTCCGGTGCGCAGCTGGCCGACGTGCCGCCGTACGTCGGATTCGGCCCCCAGCTGTACCGGCTGCTGGGGATGAAGGCGGCGCAGGACTACTGCATCCCGGGGACGACGCGGACGCGGGTGGCGGAGGAGACGCTGCGCACCTGGCTAAGGCTGTACCGACTGAAGGGCTTCGAGGCCCTGAAGCCGAAGCCGCGCAAGGATGCGGGCGACTCGCGTGCGCTGCCGCAGCAGGAGGTGAAGGACTTGCTGGTGTCCATCAAGGATCAGGGCCTCCGCATTTCAAACCCCTGAAATTAGATCGGTACTGAAATTCAGCTTGCGCAGGGGATCTGA
>JBQTKE010000027.1:0-10629 GCA_052386435.1 Myxococcaceae bacterium | reverse complement strand
CTTGGCGAAGAGACCGGCGGCTTCGGCGGCGGCACTGTCAGCACCGAGGCCGTGGGCGAGGAAGGTGGCGGCATTGACCCCGGCACTGTCACCACGCTCGCACTTGGCGAAGAGACCGGCGGCTTCGGCGGCGGCACTGTCACCACCGAGGCCGTGGGCGAGGAAGGTGGCGGCATTGACCCCGGCACTGTCACCACGCTCGCACTTGGCGAAGAAGGCGGCACTGAGACCACGCCGGCGAAGGGTTCTGCCCGCCCCTTAGTGACGCTTGCGATTCCGGAAGAGGGCAACTCGTCCTACTGACGGTGGCTCGAATTCACGGTGACGAAGGACCCGCGCGGCGAGCTGATCGTCGGCGGGTCTTTTTTGTTTGCGAGCTCGCTGCTACGTCTTAGGCATCACCTTGGCGAAGCGGCTCTTCGCGGTGGACCACGAGGCGATGAGCTGACGCGCTCGGTGCGAACCGGTCTCCGCGAGGTGCTCTTCGATCAAGCCAAAGAGCGTCTCTTCATCTTCCGGTGTGAGCGGCAGCTTCTGCGCGCTCTTGTGGACCTTGTCGTCCAAGTGCTCTTCGTCGAGCACGTAGAGCACGCCGCCGGTCATGCCTGACGCGATGACCGGGCCAATCGGCCCCAGCACCGCGCCAACGCCTCCGGTCATGTATTCGAACGCGTACTTGCCCGCGCCCTCCACCACGATGGTGCCGCCGGAGTTGCGCACGCCCACGCGCTGCCCTGCTCTGCCTTCCGCGAAGAAGCGGCCGCCGGTTGCGCCGTAGCAAGCCGCGTTGCCGACGACGGAGAGCTGACCGCGCTGTTCTGGCACGACGGATCGCGGTGCACGCACGACCACCGTGCCTCCCGCCATCGCTTCCGCCGCGGTGTCATTGGCGAAGCCGGTGAGCTCCACCCGCATCCCGTCCCAACACGCGAAGGCGAGCGCCTGGCCTGCGAAGCCGGTGAGCTGCAGGAGCAGCCCTCCCGGAGGAACGCGGATCTCGCCCAACGCGACTTTGCCTGCGAGCGTGGCGCCCACGGCGCGGTCAGTGCTCTGCAGCGTGTGCTGAATCACCGCCTTGCCGTAGGCCTCTTCACAGAGGTGCGCGTTGAGTGGGCTGGTGGGATCCACGTCCAGCTTGTAGCGCTCCGACTTGACCGCCGCGGGATCCACCGGACTGGCCAGCACCTCGGAGAGATCAATCTTCTCCAGACGCGAGGGGATGCTCGGGTCGTCCTTGGCGTGCTCGCTGCGCGGGAGCTCCTCCAGCGCGCGACGCTCCAGCAGATCGACGCGGCCAATCAACTGCTCCGGCGTGGTGAGTCCAAGTCCCGCGAGCACGTTGCGCAGATCTCCGGCGAGCGCCCTCAGGTAGCGGATGACCGCGTTGCGCGCATCCTCGTAACGCTCTCCCTCCAAGTCCGGCAGCGCGTCGTCCTTGGCCCGCCCCTTCTTCACGGTCATCAAACGGCGCGCCACCAGCGGATCTTGCGTGGTGATGCCCGCGGGACAGAGGCCGTTGGAGCAGCCGTGGCAGAAGATGCACTGCTCGGCGATCATCAGCGCGGTGCCCAACGACGCTTCGTCTGCGCCCAACGCCATCAACGCCGCCACGTCAAAGCCGGTCTTGATGCCACCGTCGACGCGCACTTTCACGCGATCGCGGATGCCGTTGATCAGCAGCGCCTGGTGCGTCTCCGAGAGAGCGCGCTCCAGAGGAAGTCCCGCGTGCTCGATGGACGACGCGCTCGCCGCGCCGGTGCCGCCTTCGAAGCCGGAGACATCAATGATGTCCGCGCCGGCCTTGACGATCCCCACCGCGATGGTCCCAATGTCGGTGACACCGGGGATCTTCACGGAGACTTTGGCGCGCGGGTTGGCCTGTTTGAGGTTGTAGATGAGCTGAGCCAAGTCCTCGATCGAGTAGATGTCGTGGTGCGGCGGCGGCGAGATCAGGGCCACGCCGGGTTGGGTCTTGCGGATGCGCGCGACCTCTTCGGTGACTTTCGCCGCGGGGAGCATGCCGCCCTCACCCGGCTTCGCGCCTTGGCCAATCTTGATGGAGAGCTCGTCCGCGTTGCCGATGTACGCAGCGTCCACACCGAAGCGGCCGGAGGCGACTTGGCGAATGCGCGAACGCGACGACGACCACTCTCCGTCTCGATTTCGCCGCGGGTCTTCTCCACCCTCGCCGCAGTTTGATGCTGAGTTGAACGTGTTGAAGGCCCCGGCGATCGCTCGGTGCGCCACGCGGTGGAGCGAGCCGTGGCTCATCGCCGCGCCACGGAAGAAGCGGCCGATGATCTCTTCTTCCGACGTAACCGACTCTACCGGAACGGCTTCGCCCGCCGGCTTCAGTTTGAGCAGGTCGCGCAAATAGACGGGCGGCGTCTCCGCGATCAGCTTGAGGAAGCGGTTGAACGCCTCGGGATCATGTCCACGCGCGGCGGTCTGCAGCTCTTCGAAAACTTCTTTGCGGAAGATGGAAGTCTCCGGCGTGCGCAGCAGGTTCTTTCCGCGCGCGCGCCGGACCTTGAGGTCCTCGTACAGGTCTTCGATCTCCAGACCACCGAGGCGAGAAGTGACGCCAGGCAGGTAATGCTCGACGAGGGAAGGCGCCAAGCCCACGGCTTCGAAGAGACGCGAACCTCGATACCCGTCGACAGAGCAGATGCCCATCTTCGACATGATGCGCTTGAGCGATTCGTCCAACGCCAACACCAAGTTCTGCAGCGTGCCGTGGGGTAGACCCGCCCGGTAATACAGATACGGGTGCAGCGCGTCCGCGCCGTTGGCGATCAACACCGCGGCGTCGTGGCCTTCCTGAATCTCTCCCGTGTCCACGATCAAGCTCGCGTGGCGGCGCCTACCCGCGCTCACCAGCGTGTTGTGCAGCGCGGAGACCATCAACACCATGGGCAACGGGAACCGACGCTCGGAGTTGGGCACCGCTTGATCCGAGAGGATGAAGACGGACGCTTCTGACTTCTTCACCGCGGACAGCGCCACGTGACACAGCTCCGCGATGCGGGCGGAGAGCGCCCGGCCACCGGTGTTGAGCCCGTTGCCGGGATCCTCGAAGGTACAGTCCAGCAGCTGCGCGCGCGGACGCTCTGAGTCATTCGCGCCGCGGATCTCTTCCAATTGATCCGGCGTGAGGAACGGCGAGGGCAGTCGGTACGCAGGGAGCGGGTTGTAGACCGGCTCGTTCTCGTAGGCCTGCGGCGCCGCGCCCAGATGAACCGTGAGGTCAAACGCGCCGTCTTCGCGCAGTGGATCAATCGGCGGGTTGGTGACCACCGCGACGATCTGCTTGAAGTACTTGGTGAGCGACGGGCGCTGCGCGGAGAGCACCGCCAAGGGACGGTCATAGCCCATGGAGGTGATCAGCTCCTTGCCGTTCACCGCGAGCTGCTTCACCGTGCGCACGCGCTCGGAGGTCCAACCAAAGATGTTGAGCTCCGCGTCGCTCGGCATCGCGGGAGGTGGCCGCGGCGTTGCGGTCTCAGCTTTGAAACGGGAGAGCGTGATCAGTCGGTGTTCGGAGAGCTCCGCGAAGTTGATGGGCGTCTCGGAGACGACGCGGGTGAGGATGTCCTGCGCGCGCAAGACTTTGCGATCCGGCAGGTGCACCGCGAACGCTTCGCCGGGATCGAGCTGACCGCTCTCCGCCACGTCCTCGAACGGTACGGGAATGGCGCCAATCTCGGAGCCGAGAATCACTCGGCCGGACCGGGTAATTACGTAGCGCAACGGACGAAGCCCCATGCGATCCAGCGCCGCCACCAGGTACTCGCCGTCCATCGCCACCAACGCGGCGGGACCTTCCCACGCGCCCAACGAGCCCAACGCGCGCTGCACGCCTTGGAAGAAACGCGCGACCTCGGGCGGCAACCGCGGAACGTCGCGCCACGCCATCGGCATCAGGCGACAGATGGTCTCCAACAATGAGACACCGTGCGACGTGAAGAGCTCGACGACGCGATCCATGTCCGCGGAGTCCGAGCCCTGCTGCATGAGGATGGGCCCCAGGCCAAGCTCTGCTTCCAGGTTCTGCACGGCGTTGCGGTTGGCCTTGATGGTGTTGATTTCGCCGTTGTGACAGAGCGTGCGAAAGACCTGCGCCAAATACCAATTGGAGAAGGTGTTGGTGGAGTAGCGGCGGTGAAACACCACCGCTTCCGTGGTGAGCGCGGGGTCACGCAGATCCGCGTAGAAGCGGCGCAGCTGCTCGCCGGTGGCGAGCGCCTTGTACGCGAGCGTTCGCGCGGAGAAGGACGCGACGTAGACATCCCGAATGGATTGCTCGACCTTCGCCTTCACGCTCCAGAGCGCGGCGGAGACGTCTGCGCTGCGGACCATTCCTTCGGCGATCAACACCTGCCACACATCGCGCCGGGTGACGAACGCCTGACGGCCCAACACGCCGTCTTCCACGGGAACGCGTCGCCAGCCCAACGGCATCAGCCCTTGGCGGCGCAGCAGCGAGTCGATCTCGCGTTGCCAGTGAGGAAGGTTTCCTTGTTCGCCGGGCGGGAAGAAGAGCACGCCCACCGAAAGTCTCGCGCCTTCCGGCAGTCGGCGGCCCGGCGCGATGAAGCGCGAGAAGAACTGCGTGTCGGTTGCCAGGAGCAGACCCGCGCCGTCGCCGGTGTCTTCAATGGAGCCGCCGCGGTGCTCAAGACAGGAGAGCCCGGAGAGCGCGAGATCAATCAGCTGACGCGACGGTTTCCCGGTCAGGTCCGCCACTGCGCCAACACCACAACCGCCTCGACCCGGGTGCGCGACGAAACGATCGACCACCGACTGCCGCAGAACTTCTCGACTGTTCATTTGTCTTGCAGTGTCTGGCACGCTGGCGCGACGCGTCAACCACTCACTTTCAGTGATCACGACTGCTCGTCTGCGGCTCTGCACGTCGCAGGACTGACAAACTCGAGGGCCTCACAGATCTCTGAGGCCCAGGGCGGCGCCAGAGATTGTGATTTCAGGGCGTTCCCGTGGGCACGCGCGTTGCTGGTCAACCCGGCATGGACGAACGAACGCTTCGAACGGCTTTTCAGCACGCCCTCCGCGCCGCGCTGATGACACCTCTTGCTCTCGCTGGGTGCGATCGACCACCGCTTCCTGGCCCGACAAACCCTCTGGGTTTTCAGCCGCTCGTCTGCGAAAGCGGCGCACCTTCGGTGGCGGGGTTGGCTCCTTCTGTCATCCCAGATGCGATCGAGCTGCGCGTGAAGAACCCGCGGGCGGAGCTTCGCGATGGCGGAGCCCCATCCCACCAGACGCTGAGTCGAACCGGAAGCGCGTGCGCCGCAGCCACCGACCCCGCCGAGTGCGCCGCCCGTTTCGCCGCACTCAACCCTCCCAGCGGGTTTCGGAACCTGTCGGGCGAGCTGCTCTCCCGAAGCGTCCATTTCGCGGTGAACCGCGGCAGTGACGTCTGGGCTGTTGATTCGGAGGACGCGCTGAAGGCGTTTCTAGGCACCATTGATACCTCTCAGGAAGCGACCTTCCTGGTGTTCGCCAAGCCGTACGGATTTGGACTCAGCTGCACTGACCTCGAGCGTGGCGCGACCCGCGCGGTCGGAAAAGCTGGCTACGAGGTGCTGGCGACCACGGGCATGGGCTGTGGAGCGGGCGACGATGTCTATCAGCACCGGTTCAGCGTGACCCCGGAGGGCAACGTGAGCGAGATGGAGCAAACACTCCTGGAGCACACCAAACCCAACTGCGCGATTGGTCGAAGGCCGGATGGGCTCTGCCCTGTCTCGCGCCCGGCAGGTATCGCTCTGGGACGGCACTTCGCGGAGGCGGCGCATCTCGAGGCGGCGTCGGTGACGGCCTTCTCCCGCCTGGCGCGCGAGCTGAGAGCGCATGATGCGCCCGTGGTGTTGTCGAAGAGGGCTACGCAAGCAGCTCGCGAAGAAGTTCGGCACGCCCGAATGACCGCAAGCCTGGCGCGGCGGTTTGGGTCTGAACCCGCGCGACCTAGGGTGACAGCCCTGCCGGTGCGGCCACTCGCCGAGATCGCCCGTGAGAATGCCGTGGAAGGCTGCGTGCGCGAGACCTTCGGTGCGCTGGTCGCGTTGCACCAGGCCCAACACGCGGAGGACCCGGAGATTCGTTCAGCGATGCGGGAGATCGCCGAGGATGAAATCCGCCACGCAGCTTTGGCATGGCAAATTGCCGGTTGGGCCAAGACACGGCTTGACCCGGACGAGCGGGCCCAATGGGTGGCCGAGCAGGCAAAAGCGATCGCCCTGCTACGCGCCGAGGCGGCCACCTCGGTGGACGCGGAGCTCACCCAGCAGGCCGGCTGGCCCTCGTCGGCGACGTCGCTGCGACTCATCGATTCGCTGACGGCGTCCCTATGGTCCGTCCTGACCGACCCGACACCCGGAACCACTGTGCGTCAGGCACGGCCGCCGCGGTCCCTTTAGTTCACGCCGCCGTCCGCGGGGACGCACAACTTGTTTTTCTTGCCATCGTCATCGTCATCATCCTCATCGCCTTTGCCGTAGCTCTCACGGTCGCCGGCGTCGAGATCGTCGTCGTCATCCTCCTCATAGTCACTGCGCTTGACCTTCCCATAGTCGCAGCCACCGTCCTTCGAGGCAGTGGAAGGAGGTGCTTCCCCCTTTGCGTCATCATCTAAAGCGTCGAGTGAGTCTCCAGGCTGGCTGGGGCCTCCGCTGCATCCAGAAGTCGCGAGGAGCAGGGCTGCGAGCGCGGCGGACAGCGGTACCGACATTCTACGAATCATGGGTTAAAGCCTCCGATCGGCTGACCGCAATCAGGGTGCCAACTGGGAGATCCCCGAAGAACCGCGAGCTTCGTCTCACGCTCTGACCTGAGAGCGGACGACCGGAGCGCGGACTCGCCACTTTTAGGAGTGCCGGCGCGCACCTTGGCAAAGCAGGCGGCAACCCCAGCGAGGCTTAGTTGCAGTTACCGTTGTGTCGGCACTCATGCAGGCTGCGCGGAACCTCCAGCCAGTGCAGCGCACCCAGGAGGTCGCCCCCCGCCACGTTGGTGGCGGAGGGGGGCGCGCCCGGGTTGAGCGACACAGCGGAATAGGAGACCAGACCCGTGTTGGGGTTGATGGCGACCACGACGCTCGGCTGTTGCGGGGCGGAGTAGGTGCTGCGTTGCACCGAACGCGCAGTGGCCGCGGCTGTGGGGGAGCCCGCTTTGCCGCAAGCGATCGCGCCCGTTGTGGCTTCGGCTTGGTAGGTGAAGGCGGTGTCGAGCGGCAAGGTCCCTCCACAACTGATGGTATTGACTGGGTTCGGCTGCAGCGTGTTCCAGATGACGCAGCCGCCAAGCAACAGCGCTGAGCTGGCGGCGCGCTCGTCGACTGAGTTGGCATGTTCCACGAACCAACCGGGGCTGGTCGCGCCTGCCGTCGCGCTCGAGGCGTTGATCAAATTGGAATCCGTGAGCGCAGCGGCGTCATACGTGGACGCTCCTGCCGCCGTGGTGAACGCCGGACGGGTCGTCGTATCGAACAGCTTGAGACTGTAGAACCGCGACTTCTGCATCGTGACCGAGGGACTGAAGGCGACTTGGGTGTTGAGCGGACGTCCGTCGCTCACGGGGCATTCCAGACCGGAGGACGCACCCCAGTCGCAGTAGGCGCGGCTGCTGTACGCCTGGCTGGTGGCGCCGCAAGTGATGCTGAAGTCCAGCTGTGCATCAACGACGTCAGAGGGATCCACGGACTGCGACAACGAGTCGGTCACCATGCTGTAGGTGATGGCCGTGCCACTGGTGGGAACGGACCAGTTGGCTGTGATGAAGTGACCCCCCGCGGCGCCAGAGGGCCCCGGGCCAACCCGGTAACGGGTCGTGGAGGCGGAGACCGCGCAGTTTTTCCGCATACAGGCGTTGATGTTCCAGAGCGAGCAGGTCCCACCGTTGGGATCCTTGATCTGCGCACGGTCGCCCGCGCCCAGGAAAATCCGGACCTCTCCCGTGGTGGTGACACCGGCGACCACACGCTGGAAGAAGGGGCTGCGCTTGTAAATCGCCTGCCCCTTGAATTGAACGAAGGCGCGTCCGCCAAACCAGTTGTCGTAGAGACCGTCGCCGCCCGTGTCACTTCCGGGCGTGCTCATCCCCAGCGTCCATACCTGACCATCGATATCGCCCACCACGCCGGTGTCGAACAGGCCGTCAAAGTCGAGATCGAGCAGGGAGACAGCTGCGGCCACAGGAGCCAACGCCATCCGAGGGTCCGTCGCGGATGTCGCATCTGATCGCGCGAAGCGGTAGACCGGTTGACCCGTCCACGCGTCGAGGAATTGGATGCTGCGGCCTCGGACGCGGGCAGGATCATATCCACCGCTCAGTGCGACCACGTAGCGCTCGCGCGCTTTCTGGCCAGCGACGGTGAACGCACCGGCCGGGTCGTATTCCGCGATGGGACCAATCGGTGGCGAGTTTGGCCCGAGATCATTCCAAGCCTCTCCCATCTGAAGGCTTTCCGTGGTGCCGCCTACCGGTCCTTCCCAGAGGAAGCGAGGGGAGCTGGGGTTGGTCACGTCGAGCGCGAAGTAGTGGCGCCCGCCCTCGCGCTCGCCGGTGATCGCGACGGTGTGAAACTCCGTGGCCTGCTTGATGTGGTCCGGCGCGCTCCCATCACTGCCGTCCACCCAAATGTCTCGCACCATGGGTGTACCGTCGACGAGTAAGGAGTGGCGTTCGCCAATCATGTAGCGAATGAGCTTGGGGAGCTGGTCAGGCGGGATGAAGGCCCAGAGCTCCTCACCGGAGCCCAGGTCATAGGAGTGCGTGGTGCCGGTGACTTGATCGTCCCCCGCGCTGAAAGCATGGAGCATCCCGTCGTTCGATCCGACCAGCACAATCTGGCGGCGGTATTGGTTCGTGGCCAGATAGCTCTTGTAGGCGCTGGAGCCGTTGGGCGTGAGCCTCGAAGAGTAGAGCGAAGCGGTGCACTGATTGACCAAGCCCGTGTCGCAAAGGCTACTGAGCACGGGCGGGGTCACCATCACGGGCGTGGAGTGAAAAATGTCGCCCAGAATCTGGGGGCGGGCCTTGAGCGCGGCGGGTTGGGGGTTGGTCCGGTTGTACGGGTTCTGGCGGAGCATGTCCTCGCCGTGCATGAACCGAATCACGTCCGCGGCGCACGCGTTCTCATCCGCATAGGTGTGCCGGGTGAGGCCGGCGAGCGTGGTGCAGATGTCCCCGCTGACCCCGCCCAGCTTGAGCAGCGGCGTTACCGCCGCCACGTTGGTCACCGTAAAGGGGACCAATGAGGTCGCATAGCCGCCCGCTCCGTTCGGCGCCACGGTGTAGATCTTTCTCGGGCTGTTGCCGCTCGTCCCGGCGATGACAGCATTTTCGCGAGTGGTCAGCACCGTGGACGCTTCCCAAACGGGGACGGCGGGAGTCTCCGCGCCGGAGACCACCTTTATCGGCCAGCCACCATCCCAAGTGGCGGTGCTGTCGAGGTGAACGAAGTCGCCATTGCTGTTTTCGCTCACGAAGGCACCATTCTTATCGCGCAGATAGACGTCGTTGCAGCTGCCGTCGCCGTTGGGGTTGACGGTGTTCTTCACGCCGTAGTCGGACGTCTGGCAGCCCGCGGAGAACTCGTTGAAGAGCTGGAGCCGGGACAGAGAGCCGTACCACTGTGCGCCGTCGTCCGGACGGAAACGCGGGATAAACGCGGAGGTGTAGCCGTGCGTCTGCACGGACGTGATCGCCGCGGCAGCGAACGACGTGGCGCGGGTAATGATGGTGGTGAACACGTACTCAATGTTCGATTCCAGCGACGCAAAGTCATCCGCCACGACGTACTGACCATCGCCCGCGGCGGCTATCGCCCGTAGAGCCGACATTTCCCCGTAGGTGTTGCGCGGGTCGCCAATGCCCACCACGTAGGTCCGAATCGTGCTCGCCGCGGAGGTCGACATGTTGTTCGCGCGCATCCACCGGGCCACGTCCTCTGAGAAATCCATGTCACACGTGCCCGCGGCCATCTGGCGCACGGTGCTTCCGGTGATCACCGTCCCGGCGCCGCCCGCCCAGGCCGGGTCCAGGAAGTCGTCGCCATCATCTTCTCCGCCCATGCCCAGCGTGGTGCACTGTGCCGCCGCGCTGCACGGCGCGGGCGTAACTCCCGAGACCTGAGTGCAAGCGGGGTTGGCCACGTCGCTGCGGCCGTCGGAGAAGAGGACGATGAAGTCGCCCGCACACCCGTTGCAGGGTCCGCTGCGGCCGTTCGCCATGACGGCGCCTGGGCGGGTCGCGGCGTTGGTGAACAGCCAGGGACTCTCCTGGCCGCCCATGTACCAACCCGTATTGAACAGCATCTCTGCCAGCGGCTTGGCGGGGCTGGTGTATGTCAGCGCGTCGATTGCGCCCTGCTTCTGGTTGAGGGGACGTCCCGTGCCATTGCAGGACTGGGGCAGCATCTTCTGCACGACTTGCCCGCCGGTGGTCCCGTTGGTGGCGACCACGGCTTCGCGGAGGACGGAGAGGAGCGGACCGTTCACGAGCCGCTTGTAAGCAAGGCTGAGGAGCGTCCATTTGGGGGGATGGAACCGCAGCCAGTTGGTGGTGAAAACTGCGGCGGCAGGCGAGACATCGTTGTTCGCCACCAGC
>JBQTKE010000026.1:0-11674 GCA_052386435.1 Myxococcaceae bacterium | reverse complement strand
CGCCCATGATCGCGACGGGGTGAAGGAAGGTTCGCTTGCCGACCCGCCCTCCTCCGTCCAGCCCAGAGCGAAGCAGCAGCGCGGGCGAGTTGAGCGCACCTCCACAGACTGCGGTGGTCTTGGCGTTCACCGTGAGTTTGCGGCCACTGGCGGTGTCGCTTCGCGGATCTTGGACTTCCGCGTGGATCCGCACGACGCGGCGACCTTGCGTCTCCAAGCGCCGCACCGAGGAGTTCGCGTAGAGCGTCATCCCCTTCTCCACTGCGTCGGGAATCACGGTGACCAGCGTGGACTGCTTCGCGTCGATGGGACAGCCGAGGCCGCAGTAGCCAATGTTGGCGCAGTTGTTCACGTTGCGTTTGATCAGCCCGCGCTCGTAGCCGAGCTTTCCGCAGCCGTCCCAGAGGACTCGGTTGTTGGCGTTAATCCGTTCGAGCGGCCACTCGGCAATGTGCAGACGCTTCTCGATCACTTCCCAGTGCGGATTCAGCGTCTCTTCGCTCAAGCCTTTAACGCCGTGACGCTCGCGCCAAATGTCGAGGATGCGCTTGGGGGTTCGAAACGACGAGCACCAGTTCACGGTGGTCCCGCCGCCCACGCTCCTCCCCTGAAGAATCTGGATGGAGAGATCGTCTGTCGTTCGGTTCCCCAGCTCTTGGTACAGGTTTGGAAACGCGGTGCCTTCGGTGAGATCGAAGTCGCGCCTGGTGCGGTAGCTGCCCTCTTCGAGCATCACCACGCGCAGTCCCCTGGCCGCGAGCTCATGCGCGAGCCACCCTCCTCCGGAGCCGGAGCCGATCACGCAGACGTCGCAGTCGACTGTGAGATCCGTGCTGATCTCAGCGCCGGTGTAGATGCGTCCTGCTTGTCGAAGGGCGTGGCTCACGGGGTCTCCACTCCATTTCCGGGCGGACGCGGCTCGCCGCCTCCCGTCCACACGGGCGCGTCTTTCTGATGGAAGCCTGGCGGGGGACCTTCATAGCCCACCGAGGGCCAGACCAGGGGTGAGGCGTAGTAGGCGGCGAGGAGCAGCGAGCGGAGGGCGCTGAAACCGCTGCGGCGGATCACCAGGGCGCTGTTCTGCCACTCGCGGAGGACTTGATCTTGATCCGCTTCAGACAGGTGCGTGAACGGCGTGATGCGCCCACCGAAGAAAAGTCCGGCGAGCGCGTTCTCGAACAGGCCGATCAGTTGGCGAAGTTCGGCGCGCGCACCTTCGTCCAGTCGCGCGATGATGCCGTCCGCATTCGCGACCACGTTCACGGTGTCGATGGAGGGGAAGCCGGCCAGCGGCGGAATCAATCGGTGGGCGAGGGCGTGGAGGATGGAGTACTCGCGCAGGGTGAGGATCTTCAGCGCTTGGCGCGGCGCGTCCACCAACGCGCTTGGCCTCAGCGCCAAGCCTGTTCCGCCAAGCGCCAAGATCGCGCCACCGGTGAGCCCCTTCTTCAGTACGCTGCGTCGGCTGGTCGTCACGTCGTCACCTGGGTGCGGTTGATTGGCAGTCGGCTTCTTCTACTCAACGCTCTACGTCTCTTTCGCCGTCCGTCCCTTGTCGCTGCTGGGGACGGATCTTAAACCGGAATGCCTATGCCCAAGCTTCTCGCGATGATCTTGGCCGGTGGTCAGGGGACCCGGCTCGACCCACTCACCCGCGAGCGCGCCAAACCCGCTGTTCCTTTCGGCGGCCGCTACCGAATCGTCGACTTCTGTCTGTCCAACTTCGCCAATTCAGGCGTGTACCGGATGAAGGTCCTGACTCAGTACAAGTCGGACTCGCTCAACAACCACCTCTCCCGAGCGTGGCGAATGAGCGCATTTCTGGGTCACTACGTGGAAGCGGTCCCAGCTCAGATGCGTACTGGGACGGATTGGTACAAGGGCTCGGCGGACGCGATCTACCAAAACTTGAACATCATCACCGACGAGGAACCGGACAACATCTTCGTCTTCGGCGCGGACCACATCTACCGGATGGACATGCGGCAAATGCTGCAGTTCCATCAAGACCGCAAGGCGGAGTGCACGGTCGCGGCGATCCCGGTCCCCATCGAGCAGGGGCGAGAGTTCGGGATCATTGACGTGGGACCGAATGGGGAGATGCGGAACTTTCTAGAGAAGCCTGCCAAGCCGCCGCCGATGCCGGGAAATCCCAAGATGTGCTTGGCGTCGATGGGGAACTATCTGTTCAGCACGGAGTCCTTGGTTCAAGCGGTGGCGGGCGATGCAGCAGACGAGAGATCGGTGCACGACTTCGGGAAGTCGATCATCAGCGAGATGTACAAGCGGTCGCGCGTTTTCGTTTACGACTTCGCCCAGAACGTGATCGCGGGCCAAGGCGAGAAGGAGCGCGGCTACTGGCGCGACGTGGGGAACATTGACACGTACTACCAATCCAACATGGACTTGGTGGAGGTGGATCCGACCTTCAATCTCTACAACGACCGGTGGCCTATCTACACGCAGAACCACAACTTCCCGCCGGCGAAGTTTGTCTTCGCGGATGTGGAGAATCAGCGGGTGGGTCATGCGACGGATTCGCTCGTTTCAGAGGGCTGCATCATCTCGGGCAGCCACGTGAACCGGTCCGTGCTCTCGCCGAAGGTTCGGGTGAATTCGTTCTCGGAGGTGAGTGAGTCGATCCTTTTTGAGAATGTTCAGATTGGGCGGCGGTGTCGGATTCGTCGCGCGATCATCGACAAGAATGTGGATATCCCGCCGGGGACGACGATTGGGTATGACCTTGATCACGACCGGCAGCGGTTCAATGTGACGTCGGAGGGCGTGGTGGTGATTCCGAAGGGAATGAAGGTTTCGTAACGAAACGGCTCGCGTTCGGGTGCGCTTGCGGTGACGGGTGCGGTGCTCGCTTTACGGTGCTCTAGCGATTAGGCGGGACGTTTCACGGCGGAGAGGCGGTGGGCGAAGGTATCGAGGGTTTTCTCGATCTCCGCGTTCACTGCTTTCAGGACGTCTTGCTTCTCTCGGAACGGTAGGAAGGCGCTCTTGAAGCCGGAGACGAGCACGGTCGTGATGTCCTCGAGCGTGAGTCCCAATTCCTTGTGCGCGGTCCACAGCTCTTTGGTCACGGTGGTGTCGGTGATCAATCGGTTGTCGGTGTTGATGGTCACGCGCAGGCCGTAGTCGAAATAGAACTTCAACGGGTGCGCGGCGAGGCTGGTCACTGCTCGCGTCTGCACGTTTGACGTTGGGCAGATCTCCAGCGGGATGCGGTGATCGTTCACGTAGTTCAGCAGGTCGCCGTCTTCTCTAAGGCGCGTGCCGTGGCCAATGCGGTGGGCGCCGAGATAATGAATGGCCTGCGCGATCGATTCGGGGCCGTAAGCTTCTCCCGCGTGCGCGGTGCAGTTCACGTTGTTGCGCAGGATGAGCTGGAACGCTTCCTTGTGGTGCTTCGCGGGGAAGTTTACTTCGGCGCCGGCGAGATCGAAGCCGATCACTCCGCGGTTCTTGTACGCGACGGAGAGCTCCGCCAAGCGCACGGACATCTCGGGATTGATGTGGCGGATGCCGCAGACGATCACGCCGCACTTGATGCCCTTCTCTCGCTTCGCCTGTCGTAGTCCCTCAAGTACGGCGTCGATGACTGTCGTCATTTTCAGGCCCTTCTGCATGTGCAGCGCGGGCGAGTAACGGACCTCCAACCAACGCACATTCTCCGCGGCGGCGTCGATCGCGAGCTCGTAAGCAGCACGGTAGAGAGACTCTTCGGTCTGCAGCACGGACAGGGTCACGTCAAAGGCGACGAGGTATTCGTCCAACGACTTGCAGACCTGGCCCATGTGAATGGCCTTGGCGAGTCCGTCTTCGGTGTCGGCGAGGAGCTTCACCTTCTGCTGCTCGGCCAACTCCAGGATCGTCTTCAGTCTCATCGACCCGTCGAGGTGACAATGGAGATCTGTCTTAGGCAAAGCGCACAGCAACTCTTCGGTGACCTCGATTCCCCGCGGCACTTCGAAGCTGGCGGCGTCCGGCGCGCTTCTTCGCTCAGAAGAGGGAATGCCGGTCGTCTCGGGGTTTTCTTCGTCGCGGATTGAGCCCATGAACGCTGTTGCTCCTATGATGCCGGCCGTGAGCATCCGGCCCGCGGGAGTGATTGTCCTGATCGTTACCCTTGGCGCCTGCAGCGCGCCAGTCGATCGGCAATTCTCGTTCTCCACGGACGCTCCGTCGCGAACTGGACTCACTGCGTTGGCCACAGGGGTGTTGGTAGGCAACGAGGCGGGAAAGCTCTTCCACTTGGGGCCGGGCGGAACGGTGGTGTGGGAGGCGTCGCTCACGCAAGAGTTGGTGGCACGCCCCGTCGCGGTTGGCGAGACGGCGGTTGCCGGGACCATCGCGGGTGAGCTGGTTGGCTTCGGGCTGGAGGACGGCAAGGAACGTTGGCGCGTCACGGACCTTCCTCCCATCTGGGCGCCGTTGGTGACGGATGGCGAGCGGGTGTTTGTCCTCGGCGGGGACGGTTCTTCGCGGGCGTTTGATCCCCACTCCGGCGCGCTGCTCTGGAGTCACGCGACGGTCGGGGTTGCCCCGAGCGCGAACCAGCCCACTCCGGCGATCGCCATGGAGGACTTGCTGGTGTTCGCTTATGCGGAGTCGGGTGTGGTGGCGCTGCGCGCCGCGGATGGATCGTCGGTCTGGAGAAACGCGCTGCCCGGCGTGATTGGATTGTCCCGGGACCACGCGGGCCTCTACGCCGCGACCTCAACCGGTAGGGTCGTCGGGCTCTCGCACGAGGGCAAAGAGCAGTGGCGTGTGGAGCTGAAGCTTCCGCTCACCGCGGGTCCGTTCTTGGCGCTGGGAAAGATCTGGGTGGGCGCGGAAGTATTGATCGGCCTTGAAGCGAATAAAGAAGTCTGGCGCGGCGCGCTGCCGGGACCCTTGCTCGCCCCGCCTGCGAGCAGTGGGGAGCTTCTCCTCGCTCCCATCGCGAGTCGCAGGGGTCAGCTCGTGATCTTCCGTCCGCCCGCGACGACACCGGTCACGACGGTCGAGTTGGACAGTCCTCTGCGGACGCAGCCGCTGGTGATGGAGGACGATGTGCTGGTGAGCGCGCTCGACGGGCGCGTCGTGGGACTGCGGCTGAAATCAAAGAAGAAGTGATCTCAGCTTTGACAGTCGCTGCATTTTCATTTTGTAGAAACCAAGCAATCCCTGCGAATGACGGAGCCGGGGGTACGGCAAACCGGACTGGCGGTAGCTGCTACTGCGAGAAGATGACGACGCTGTAGGGTCCGAGCGCGATGTTGCCTGAGGCGATCAGCCCGTCTGCCCCCGAACCTGAGGCGGCGGTGTCGAGCGTCGCGGTGTTTCCGAAGTCCGGAGAGTACCCGTTGTAATCGCTGTTGAAGCGCAGCCACCACATGCCGCCGTGGGGGAAGCCGACTCGATAATTTGGGTAGTAGTTGCCGCTGAAGTTCGCGACGACGACGACATCATCGCCCGGGCCGCCGTCCTTCCAGCGGTGGTACGCAAGGACTTTCCCGTCGTTGTTCACGTGGTGCACCGACAAGCCCTGACCTTGGAGGCCGCGGGTGTTATTGCTCCAGTTGCGGCGCAGCTTGATCAGATCTCGGTAGAGCTGAGTGATGCCAGCGAAGTAACCGGCCTTGCTCCAGTCGAGCGGATCCTCGGCTTGGAAGTAGCCGTCCTCGACGAACTCCTGACCCTGAAAGATGAGCGGCGTCCCCGGCGCGGTCATGGTTAGCGCGGCGCCGAGTGTGGATCGTTTCTTCGAGACCCAGCTGCCGCTGTTCCCCGGCCAGATCTCTTCGGGGAGTCGCTGCCGGCCGTTGGCGACCTCGTCGTGGCTCTCCGTGTAGATGATCCGTTCGAACGCGTTTCCGTTGAAGCGCTGGGTCAGCGCATCGCGGACTTCGTACAGGTTCCGGTCGGAATCGTTGTGCACGGTGATCGCACGTCGCACCGGGTGCACAAAATCACCAACCCACTGCGCATCAAACCCGGCACCTCCGTTGAACGTCGGCGACGTCACGGCCGCACCCGCTCCGAAGTCCTCCGCGATCATCCGCTTCCACGGCTGGGTGGCGTTGACCTCATCGTTGAGCGACTTGAAGAGCTCCCACGCCTGCGGAATCTGTCGTCGTTCATTGCCGTCGATGGTCCGCATGAACTTGGTGGCGTCGAAGCGCAGACCATCCGCGCGGTACTCGTGGAGCAGCATCATCGAGTGATCGCGGATGTACTGCCGCACCTCGGGACGTCCGTAGTCTGGCCGCGTGTTTCCCCACGGCGTGTTCGCGCGCTCGTCGGAGAAGAAGTACTCGCCGCCGTTGCCAATGCAGTTTCCGCTGAAGCACCAGAGCGGGAGATCCGAGGGGCCGTAGTGGTTGTGAACGACGTCGAAGATCACGCCAATGCCGCGCAGGTGGGCTTGGTCAATGAAGTACTTCATGTCGTCCGGGCTTCCGTACGCGCTCTCCGGCGCGAAGGGAGCGGAGGGGTTGTAGCCCCAGGAGAAATCGCCGGGGAATTCGAACACCGGCATCACCTCGACCATGTTGATGCCGAGCTCTCGGAGGTAGTCCAGCTTCGCCACCGCGCTCTGCCACGTCCCAGGCCCATAGCCTGGCGAGTCGTGAAAGGTTCCCACATGCAGCTCGTAGATGACTTGGTCGGCGAACCCAGGCGTCCCGAAATTGCCGCTGTTCCAGCCGTAACTCGCCGGGTCATGAATGACCGAATCACCGTTGGACGCGGTCATTCGCTGCGCACGGGGATCCGACCGCCACTGCTGGCCACCGAACTCGTTCTCGATCAGGTAGCGGAATTTCTGGTGCTTCCCCGCGTAGTCCACGTCGCAGGAGAAGTAGCCGTTGAATTCGTTACCGAGCTCGGTACGGCCCCAGCCGTTGAAGTCTCCGCTCACCCACACGCGACGGGCGAAGGGGGCCCAGACGCGAAAGGTGACGCCGCCGGGATAGACGGTGGCGCCCATCCCGGCTCGGCTGGACGAGTAAAGCGATCGCGTCTCTGTCGCCAGCACGTCCGCGGGACCGTCCGGCTGCGCGCACGCCGCAGCGATGAGGCCCATCAGGGCAACGGCTCTGCGCATAGGGAGACTCCCTGGGTGCGGAGAAGAAGACCAGCCTGCCTCAGTCATCCCCTTTAAAGCCAGCTGGGGACGACAACTCTTGTGGTCCGTGAGATGGGGTGGCCCAAAGCCGCAGCGAGCTATGCGCGCGACAAGAACTTGGCAATCACCCGCTTCAGACCGACCGACGCGAAACGAACAGTCAGCTTCGCACGCTCCCCTTCGCCCTCGCACTCCACGACCACGCCCTCGCCAAAATCCACGTGGCGTACGCGCATCCCCTTCACACTGTTGCTGGGAGAGGCCTCGAAGTCGCCGCTCTGATCGAAGCTGCGATCAATGTAGGGCCCTTCAGTGGAGTCATAGCGCTGGGACGACGCACGGCGTCGTTGGAAGGGTTGGGGTTGGACGCGCCGCGGCTCGCTCTCGTAGGAGGGAGCTCCTGCGGCGCCGAAGAGCTCCTTGGGAATCTCCGTGAGAAAACGTGATGGAGGGTTGAAGCGCAGCTCACCGAAGAGCGAGCGGCTCTGCGACAGCGACAGGAAGAGGCGTCTCCGCGCGCGGGTGATGCCCACATAGGCCAGACGTCGCTCTTCGAACATGTCGTCGTCGCGCGCTTCGTCTTTCAGCGCTCGACTATGCGGAAAGACGCCCTCCTCCATGCCAGTGAGAAACACGACGTCGAACTCCAACCCCTTCGCGGCGTGCAGGGTCATCAGCGCGACCTTTCCCTGACCCACTTCCGCGTCTGCTTCGCCGACGAGGCTGATCTGTTCGAGGAACGCCTGCAGCGGCGGCGCGGGGACCTCGTCCGGTGCGCCGGCGGGCACAGCCACTTCGGCCTGGCCAAGATCGAACTCCTGCGCCGCGCCTAAGAGCTCGCGCAAGTTCTCCGCACGGCCGTAGGCTTCGTCGGTGCCCACGGCTTCGTAGGACTGAACGAGGGTGGTCAGGTCCAACATCTCCTGCACCGCGCCCGCCGCGTTCTTCGCGCGAGCGCCGTACTCGGCCAGCGTTTGGATGAGCGCGTAGAACGTGGAGAGCTTACGCTGGGTGCCCGCATTGAGCTGGGGAATCTGCGTCACGTCGGCGAGGGCTTCAAAGAGCGAGACCTGTTTCTGGTTCGCGAAGTCGGTGAGCCGCTCCACGGTGGTGTCGCCGATGCCGCGCGCGGGGATGTTGATGACGCGGAGGAGATCCGCGTCGGACTTCGCGTTCACCATCAGGCGCAGGTACGAGGCGGCATCACGCACTTCGGCGCGCTCGTAGAAGCTCCGGCCGCTCACCAGCGTGTACGGCACGCGCGCCAAACGGAGCGCCTCTTCGAGCACGCGGCTCTGGGCGTTGACACGGAAGAAGACGGCGAGCTGTTGGTGCTCGACGAGACCTTCGCGGACCAGCTCGTTGATCCTTCGCGCGATCTCCTGCGCTTCTCCTCGTTCGTCGCGGCTGATCAACAGCCCCAGCGATTCACCGCGTGGACGCTCCGACCAGAGCTTCTTGTCCATGCGCCGCTTGTTGTTGGCGATCACCGCGTGCGCGGCGTCGAGGATCGTTTGATCCGACCGGTAGTTCTGCTCCAGCTTCACGACCTTGGTGCCCGGGTAGCTCTGCGCGAAGCCGAGGATGTTCTCCACCTCCGCGCCGCGCCACCGGTAGATGGACTGATCGTCGTCGCCGACCACGGCGAGGTTCGACTTACCGGGCGGGGCCAACAACTGGAGCAGGTCGTACTGAACTCGGTTCGTATCCTGAAACTCGTCGACCAGGATGTAGCGGTAGCGCTGCTGGTAGTATTCACGCACCTCGCGGTCTCGCTGCAGCAGATCGACCAGGAGCAGCAGCAGATCTCCGAAGTCCACCGCGTTGGCCGCGCGCAGGAGGCGCTGGTAACCGCGGTACACCTTGATCATCTGGACGGAGCGGTAGTCGGACGAGTTGACCCGCACCTGATCCGGTAGGCGGCCGTTGTTCTTCTCGTGATCAATTTTGCTGAGCAGCTCGCGCGGGCCCATCGCCGACAGGGGATCAATCCCCACGTCCTTGATCGCCCGCTTCACCAGCTGCATCTGATCCGAATCGTCGTAGATGACGAACGACCGGGTGAGCCCGACCTTCTCCGCTTCGCGCCGCAGGATCATCGCCGCGGCGGCGTGGAAGGTGGAGACGGTGAGCCCCTTGGCCTCCTCGCCCAGCAGCGCGTGCAGACGTTCGCGCATCTCCTTCGCGGCTTTGTTGGTGAACGTGACGGCGAGGATCTTCCAAGGCAACACGTTCTTCGCCTTCACCAGGTGCGCGATCCGCCGAGTGATGACGCGGGTCTTGCCGGAGCCCGCGCCGGCCAAGATGAGCAGTGGCCCTTCACCGTGCAGCACGGCTTCGCGCTGAGGTTCGTTGAGGTCCTGCAGGAGTGGGTTGGCGGGATCGGTCGACAAGGGGCGGGCACCCTAGCGGAGGCAGGGCCACTGGCAAAGTTGTGTAGAGTGCCGGGCCATGTCTGACCGCCCGATCCGTCCCACCGCCGAACAGCTGGCCCACCACGCAGAACAGTTCAACCAGAGCGCCATCTTGCGCCACTTCGGCGCTCGCCTGAGCTTTCCGTCCGCCGACCGCGTGCGGATCTCCTTGGACGACATCAAGCCGGAGCAGCGCGGCGGGCTCGGGACTTCCGCGGTCAACGGCGGCGTGCTGGCGGCGATGTTCGACGTGGCGATTGGTTGTACACCGGCGCTGCTCGACCCCACTCGGAGGAACGCCACGGTGCAGCTGTCGATGAGCTTTGAGCGTGCGGTCTTGGGACGCTCTTTCTACGTGGAGGCGAAGCTTGACTCTGCAGGTAAGACGTTGGTCTTCGCGTCCGCGGAGATCCGGGATGAGAAGGAGCAGATCTGCGCGCATTGCCAAGGCGTGGTGCGGATTTCCAAGGAGCCCTGGAGCTCCAGCGGCGACCTGACCATCACTGAGCTGAAAGACCCGTCGAACGTGATTTCGAGGTAAGCTGCGCGTCGCTGTGACCCTCTCATGGAGTGGTACCGATGGCAGATCCGCTGAGGCGGGCGACGACGTACCAGCGCGCCGCGAAGCTGCTGCTCGCGATGCCGTGTGCTCAGTCGCGTTGAGCCCAGAAGAGCAGGCAGGCGTCTTCACCTTCGACTGGACGAAATGATCAAAGCGATCCCTCTGGGCGGGCTGGGCGAGATTGGTCTCAACTCGATGGCGTTCGAATGCCGTGGCGAGATGCTGCTGGTGGACGCCGGGCTGATGTTCCCCACCGCGGAGATGCCGGGGGTGGAGATTGTCCTTCCGGACTTTAGCTACGTGCGCGAGCACCTGCGAAAGCTGCGCGGCATCGTGCTCACCCACGGCCACGAAGATCACGTGGGCGCCCTCCCCTACCTGCTGCGTGAGGTGAGCGTCCCGGTTTACGGCACCAAGTACACGCTGCGGTCGCTGCAGCACCGCTTGGAAGAGATGCAGGTCAGCGCGGATCTGCGCGAATACGAGCCGCGTTCGCCGGTGAGGGTGAGCGACGCCTTTGAAGTCGAGCCGGTGCAGGTGGCGCACTCGGTGCCTGATGGCGTGGGCGTCCTGGTGCGGACGCCGGAAGGAACGGTGGTTCACACGGGCGATTTCAAGATTGATGAGACGCCGCCAGACGGACGGACGACGGATCTGCAGGTTTTGGGTGAGGCCGGTGAGCGCGGAGTGGTCTGCCTCTTCTCGGATTCTACCAACGCGGAGTCACCGGGCGAGACGCCGTCCGAGAGCGTGGTGGCGACGACGTTCACGCGCGTGGTGGGCGAGGCGCCGGGTCGGGTCGTCGTCTCGATGTTCGCGTCGAACGTGGTGCGGATGAGGCACCTGTTGGAGCTCTGTCAGAAGGTCGGGCGACGCGTGGTGCTGATGGGGCGGAGCATGCTGCGCACGGTGGAGCTGGCGCGGGAGATTGGCGCCCTCTCTGTCAGCAGCGGCATCTTTGCTTCGCCGGAAGAGGCGGCGGGGCTCCCTCCGCGGCAGGTGTTGATTCTGGCGACCGGGTCTCAGGCGGAGCCGCGCTCCGGCTTGTGGCAGATGCTGCAGCCGAGCGATCCACCGCTGCCGATTCGCCTGCAGCGTGGCGACCGGGTAATCCTCAGCGCGCGAACCATCCCGGGACACGAGCGGCCAATCAGCGATCTAATCAATCAATTGATTGAGCGCGGCGCCGAGGTCATTCACGCGCGGCACGAACCGGGGATTCACGTTTCGGGTCACGCGTCGGCGAAGGATCAACGGCGAGTGATCGACGTCGTGAAGCCGCAGCACTTCGTTCCCATTCACGGGGAGCTGCGTCATCTCGCTGCCCATTCACAGATCGCCCGCGAGGCGGGGATGGAGGGCTCAAGGGTCCATCTGGCGCGCGACGGAGACGTTCTGGCCTTCGACGAGGGACGCGGCGGCATCGTCGACGCGGTTGCCCACGGTCGACTGTTCAAGGACCGCAGCGGCTTCGGAGACAGCACTCCAGAGTCGATGCGCGAGCGGAAGCTGCTCTCCGAGACGGGGGTGGTGGTGGCGGTGCTGGCGTTGGATCCCTCGCGGAAGAAGATCGCCGCCGGG
>JBQTKE010000025.1:0-9797 GCA_052386435.1 Myxococcaceae bacterium | reverse complement strand
GGAGGCTTCTACACGCTTCTACGCGCCCGCGCCGGGCATCTCTCCCACCGGTCGCAGCAGAACCTCACGCGGCTTCGCCCCATCCGCCGGGCCGACGATGCCTTCGCGCTCCATCCGCTCAATCATGCGCGCAGCGCGGTTGTACCCAATGCGCATCTTCCGCTGGAGCATGGAGATGGACACGTTGCGCATGTCGGAAACCGTGGCCAGCGCCTGATCCCAGAGCTCGTCGGACATGTCCTCGTCCTCAGCCCCGCCTTCGGACTCGTCGTCGCGCGGCTTGAGGATGGTGTCGTCGTAGACCGGCTTGCCCTGCGCCTTGAGGTGATCCACCGCGCGTTTGATCTCCACTTCGGAGACGTAGGCACCGTGGACGCGCTGCATGTGCGCGCTGGTTGGCGGCATGATCAACATGTCGCCCATGCCGAGCAGCGCTTCGGCGCCCACCGTTCCCAAGATGGTCATGGAGTCAGGCTTGCTGCGCAGCATGAAGCTGATGCGCGTGGGGAAGTTGGCCTTGATCACCCCAGTGACCACGTCCGTCGACGGGCGCTGGGTAGCGACCATCAGGTGAATGCCGGCGGCGCGGGCCATCTGAGCGAGTCGAGCGATGTACGTCTCCACCTCACGCGACGCGACCATCATGAGGTCGGCCAGCTCGTCGATGATGACCACGATATACGGCAGCTTCTTCAGCTCTTCCTTCTTCGCGGCCTCCAACCCTTCAGGCGGCAGCGCTTCAATCTCTTCCTCGAGCACCGGCTCCAGATCCATCTCCGGCTCGGCGGAAACGGGCACCGGCTCCAACTCCCGCTCGGTGGACTCTTCGCGGATCTCCTCCGCCTCGAACGGGGAAGGAACACCAAACGCTGCTTCGCCACCGGCCGCGGCACGTTCGCGCGCCTGCTCTTCCGTCTCACCCTCCGCCACGTCAACGATGAGCATCTTCCGCTTGCCGGAAGGGGAGGGTGCATTCGGGGCAAGGCCCTCGGAGACGCGCCGCGCGGCTTCCACCCGCGGTGCCCGCTTGATCTTCGTCTCGTTGGTGGTCATCAGGTCCTTGGCGGGCCCGGCCACTGAATCGACCAGCTTGTTGTAGCCGGTGATGTTGCGCACGCCCGCCGCGGAGAGCAGATGGTAGCGCCGCTCCATCTCTTCCACCGCCCAGAGCAGCGCCAACGCGGCCTTCTTCGGATCCGTGACCACCGGCAGCAGCAGGTGCGGAATGCCCTCGTAGACGGAGAGCTCCAGCATCTTCGGGTCCACCATGATGAAGCGGACCTCCTCGGGGGTGGCCTTGAGGAGGATGCTCATGATCATGGAGTTGACCGCGACAGACTTACCGGAGCCCGTCGTCCCCGCCATCAGCAGGTGGGGCGCCTTGGCCAAGTCCAACAGGTACGGCATGCCTTCGATGTCTTTGCCCACGCACATCGTGAGCTTCGAGCTGGCCTTGGTGAACGCATCCTGTTCGGCGATCTCTTTGAGATAGACCGTCTCCCGATCCTTGTTCGGGACTTCGATACCAACCACGCCTTTGCCTGGGATGGGCGCGACGATACGAACGCGCATCGCCTCCATCGCCATGGCCAGGTCGTCCTGAAGCGCGGCGATCTTCGACACCTTGATGCCGGGCCCCGGAAGAAACTCGTACATGGTCACGACCGGACCCGGACGGATCTCCACCACCTCGCCCACGATGCCGAAGTCCGCCAGCTTCGAGCGCAGCTTCTCCGCGGTAATGAGGAACGTCTCCTTATCCAGCGTTGTTCGCTCGTGTTTATCGCACTCCAAGACGCTCATCGGCGGCACGTTGAAGTGCTTGCGGTCGCCCACGAACTCGAACTGCTCCTGCGTCTTCTTGCTGGGGACGGGCGGGGCTTTCGGCTCGACAATCAAGGGCGTGCGCGCGAGCGCCACGGGCGGGGCTGGGACAATCGCGGCACCAGGCGGCACGACCTGCCTAACCACCGCGGCCGAAGCTGCGGCAGCGGCGAGCACTGGCGCGGCGACACTGGACATTAAGGCCTCCGCGGGAGGCGTTGGCGGTGAAGAGACGGGCGGCGTGACGATCTGCGGCGTCTTCTTCTTGCGCGCGCTCTCCAGGGGTTGTGCGTGAGCCGCCGCGCTGCACTCCGGAAGCGCCAAGATCGACGCCCACGCGGGATCCGCACCGGGCAGCAACGATCCTGGCGGCAGCGAGTCGTTGACCACGGGCAGCACCGCGCCGGGCGGAAGCGCCTTGGGGGACCTGGCATTCTCCTTCGCCAACTGCTTCGCCAGCTTCTCCGCTTGTTTGGCGGCCTTCTCGGCCTGCTTCTGCGCTTCGAGCTGAGCGAGCCGGTGCGCCTCTTCGGCGATGAGATCCGCTTCCGCCGCGTCGCGCTCCGCCGCGTCCAGCTCTTCCTCATCCGCTTCCAGCTGGGCCAGGAACGCCGCCTCTTCCAACTTGGCCCTCGCGGCCTCTTCGCGGCCTTTGACCAGCGCGGCCTTCTGCGTGTTCCAGAACGCCAGCACCGCGTCCCTCGCCTGTCGGGCTACCGCGGAGAGCAAGGCGTGGACGATCGAGACCAAGCGCAGGAACACGAACTGAGTTCCCACGATCAACGCGACCGCGCAAAGGGCGCTCACCAGAATCACGGTTCCGACGGTGGAGAAGAGCTCAGCTGAGAAGCCGCCGACAGCGAGCCCAATCGCGCCACCGGGCGGATAGGTCCACCCCGGATTTTCCCCGAGAACGAGCTGCGCCAGCACCGCGCCGCTCACGCAAAAGAGGCCGGAGGAGAGCACCTGCGGCCAGCGCCGTTTGTCGCGCGCCCCCACGAAGAGAATCGCCGCGGCGTAGATGCCGCTCAGCGGCAGGACGTAAGAGCAGATGCCCAACAGGCCGTGCAGCGCCTCCGCCATCGAGTGCCCCACAGGACCCGCCGCGTTGCGGAAGCCCGGCCCCACCCGATCCTTGACGTTGAAAGTCGCCAGCGCGACCAGTCCCAACAGGGAACCGGCCAGCAGCAGGACGCCGAAAACTGCGCGTCTCCCCGCGCCGGAGGTGTGGAGTTTCTTATCGGAAAGCTGTCGCCGCCGGCTGGCGATCGCCTGGCGAGAGAGAACCGATTTGTCCGCTCGGGCCCTTTTAGGGGGCATGGGGTCCGTTCCTCGTTCGAAAGTTGCGGGCGGTAGCAAGCTGTAGCGCCCTGGACTGTCGAGTGTAGGAGGGGGACCGGGTCGGTCAATTTTCTGGCTTTTGTTTCACTCGCAGGCCGAAACATGCGTCTCGTGCAAGCCGAGGATATGTTCCACAGGAATTTCGCTGGCCCAAGGGCGATTGGGCCTCCTGGGGCTTGAGGAGCGCCCCTCTTCATGGATGTCCGTTGCGAGCGCTGTAAAACGGAGTACGAATTTGACGACGCGCGAATCACCGAGGCGGGAGTCACGGTCAAGTGCACGACGTGCGCACACGTCTTCAAGGTGAAAAAGAAGGCCCTCGTCGTCACCACGCCGGTCAAGCCGGGCGAGAGCGAGTTTTCGACTCCGCCGCCCGCCGGAGAAGTCGTCCGTCCTCGCGAATGGAAAGTCCGTCAGGCCAGCGGAAACATCTTCACGTTCAAAGAGCTGACCACGTTGCAGAAGTGGATCGTCGAGCGCAAGGTCTCGCGTGAGGACGAGATCAGCCTCACCGGTGAGAGTTGGAAACGGCTGGGCAACATCGCGGAGCTGGCGAGTTTTTTCCAGGTCGTGGAAGAGGCCGCGCGCGCCAACGCGATGGGGTTGGGAGGCACCGGGCGCCACCCGGCGTACGTCGGACCGACCCCGCTGCCTCTGCAGAACCCGTTGCCCATGCCCTCGCCGCTTCCGCCCGAGCACCGTGAGCACACCTCGCGTCGCCCGGTCATTCCACCCGTCTCCTCGACGCGGCCGCCGCCGTCGTTCAACCCCGCCCATCCGCACGCGGGCAACGAGCCGGCGTTCGCGGGCGATCTCGGTGACCCAGGGTTCGCCTCCGCCACGCCTTATCCGCGCACCGAAGGCGCCAGCTTCGGCAAGTCCATGATCGGCGTGTTCGCCCTCGTCGCGTTGGGGGCCATTGGTTACTTCGGCTACACGCAGTGGTGGCTGCCCCAGGAGAGCGCGCGCGAAGCCCTGGCCCGCGCCGAGCAAGAGCGAAGTGCACGCGAGCAGTTCGCTCCCAAGCCGAAGCCGCCCGCGCCTGCAGACGAGCCCACGAAGCCTCCGTCAATGAGGCCGGTGGAGAAGACGGGTGATCCGAAACTGGCTGCACCGAAGAACGCAGACGCGAAGCTGAGCGACTTGAAGAGCGTCAAGACCATGGCGCCTGATGACACGCAGGTCGCCGACGCGCGTCCCGAGCCGACCGACACGTCAGGTCGCGACAAGCTCCTCGCCGCGACCAAGGGGGCCAAGCCCGCGGCACCTCGCGACTTCGACTGGTACATGGATCAAGGCGACCGACTGCGCGAACGGGACCAACCCAGCGGCGCGCTCGATGCCTACGGCCAGGCCGCGGAGCTGAACCCAGACCGCGCCGAACCCATTGCAGGGCGCGGGCTGGCTCTCCTGGACATGGGAAATCCGGTCGCCGCCCAGGCCTCTTTGCAGCAGGCCTTGAAGCTCAATCCGCGCTATGGCGTGGCCCTGATTGGCCTGGCGGAGCTGTTCAAAGGACAGGGCAAAAAAGACCTGGCCATCGAGTTCTACGAGAAGTACGTGGAGGCCAATCCCAACGGCGCGGACGCGTCGGTGGCGCGGAACTCGTTGAAGAAGCTCAAAGACGAATAGGACGGTCAAGGCGCATGGCAGAGCCCTCCAATACCGAAGAGGAATACTTCGCTCGAGAAGAGATCGAGAAGAAGCGGAAGCTGGCCCTTCAGCAGGCGCAGGAGATTGAGACGCTCCGCCGCGAAGAGCTCAAGCGCATCCACTTCATGAAGTGCCCCAAGTGCGGCTTCGACCTGCACAAGCTGGAGCAGGGCAAGGTGGAGGTCGACACCTGCTTCAACTGCCACGGCGTCTGGCTGGATGCGGGCGAACTGGAGCAGATCGTTCAGGCCGGGTCCGACCAGAGCGGGGCGGTGATGAAGGCCGTGCTCAACCTCTTCAAGAAGAAGTAACCTGCTTCTCCTCGCATGAAGCTCACGCTCGAAGACGTTCGTCACGTGGCGGGTCTGGCGCGGCTGAGCCTCACCGCGGAGGAGGAGCAGCAGTACCAGACCCAGCTCTCCGCCATTCTCGGCGCGGTGGACCAGCTCAAGGGGCTCGACACCTCGAACGTCGAGCCCACCTCGCACGCGGTGCTCGCCGCGTCGCTCTTGCGGCCGGACGCAGTAGCGCCGTCGCTGCCCACCGAAAAAGGATTGGCCAACGCGCCGGCGCGGTCCGGTACCAGCTTCGCCGTGCCCAAGATTCTGGAGTGAGCTCGCCATGGCGAAGACAACGGAGCTGACCGACCTGACGCTGCTGGAGCTGGCGTCGAAGCTCGCCTCGCGTGAGGTCTCGTCGGTCGAGGTGACCCGGGCTGCACTCGCGCGGATCGAGTCTGTCGACGCGAGGGTGAAGGCGTTCCTCCTCGTGGACGCCAAGGGCGCGCTCGCAGCAGCGGAGGCGTCGGACGTTCGTCGGAGATCAGGCCAAGCCGCGAGCGCGTTGGACGGCGTGCCCCTTGCGCTCAAAGACGTCTTCCTCACCGAGGACATCGAGACCACCAGCGGCTCGAAGATCCTCAAAGGCTTCATTCCACCTTACGACGCCACTGTCGTCTCGCTGCTCAAGCGCGCCGGTTGCCCCCTGCTCGGCAAGCTCAACCAAGACGAGTTCGCGATGGGCTCGTCGACCGAAGGCTCCGCGTTCTTTCCCACCCGCAACCCTTGGGATCTGACGCGATCTCCAGGCGGCTCTTCGGGCGGCTCTGCCGCGGCTGTGGCGGCGCGTGAGGCGTTCGGGACACTAGGCACAGACACCGGCGGATCCATCCGTCAGCCCGCGGCGCTCACCAACACGGTGGGGTTGAAACCAACCTACGGTCGAGTCTCGCGCTACGGGGTGGTCGCCTTCGCCAGCACGTTGGATCAAGTCGGCCCGATGGCGCGCACAGTGCCGGACGTGGCGGCGCTGCTGCAGCTCATCGCCGCGCACGATCCCAAGGACTCCACCTCCGCGTCGGTGCCGGTACCGGATTACTTGTCTTCGCTCGAGGCAGGCGTGAAGGGGCTGAAGCTGGGCCTTCCCAAGGAGTATTTCGTCGACGGAATGGATCCCGAGATCGCCTCGGCCGTCCGCGCGGCGGCGAGCTCCTACGAGAAGCAGGGCGCGCAGGTCGTCGAAGTCTCGCTGCCCCACACCCAGTACGCGCTCGCCACCTACTACCTGCTGGCGCCCGCGGAAGCGTCGAGCAATCTGGCCCGCTACGACGGCATCCGCTTCGGTCATCGGACGAAGGACGCGAAGGGACTGCGCGAGCTGTACACGAAGTCACGAGCGGAAGGCTTCGGCGCGGAGGTGAAGCGGCGGATCATGCTGGGTACCTACGCCCTCTCCTCCGGCTACTACGACGCGTACTACGCGAAGGCGCAGAAGGTGCGGACGTTGATCCGCCAGGATTTCACCCAGGCGTTTCAGAACGTCGACGCGATCATCTCGCCCACCTCGCCCGTACCGGCGTTCAAGCTGGGAGAGAAGACGCGGGACCCGTTGGCGATGTACCTGCTGGACGTGCTCACCCTGCCGTGCAACCTCGCCGGCCTGCCGGGACTGTCGGTGCCCTGCGGCTTCACCAAGGAGAAGCTGCCCATGGGGTTGCAGCTGCTGGGCAAACCCTTCGACGAGTCGACCCTGCTTCGCCTTGGTCGCGCCTACGAGCGCGAGCACAACCACTGGAGCCAGCTGGCACCGGTCTGATTGCCGAGACGCCCATGCCCGTCAGCGATTTTCAGCCAGTCATCGGTCTTGAGGTTCATGCCCAGCTGCTCACGCAGTCGAAGATCTTCTGCGGCTGCTCCACCAAGTTCGGCGCGCCGCCCAACCAGAACACCTGCCCCGTCTGCCTTGGCATGCCGGGAGTGCTGCCGGTCCTGAACGAGCGCGTCGTGGAGTTCGCGATCCGCGCGGGCCTCGCGCTCTCCTGTACGGTGAAGAAACAGAGCGTCTGGTCGCGGAAGAATTACTTCTATCCAGACCTGCCCAAGGGCTACCAGATCACCCAGTTCGATCAGCCCATCTGCGAGCACGGAAAGCTGTCGTTTGAGTCCGCGGAGACAGAGAAGACCGTGCGGATCTTGCGCATCCAGATGGAGGAGGACGCCGGCAAGAACGTGCACGACGCGGATCCGCGAAGCTCACTGGTGGATCTCAACCGTGCCGGCACGCCGCTGCTGGAGATTGTGAGCGAGCCCGACCTGCGCAGCTCCGAGGAGGCGACCGACTACCTGCGGGCCTTGCGCGATGTCGTCGTCTACATCGGAGTGAACGACGGCAACATGGACGAAGGCAGCTTCCGCTGTGACGCCAATGTCTCCGTGATGCCCAAGGGCTCGTCCACGTACGGAACGCGCGTGGAGCTGAAGAACATCAACTCCTTCCGCTTCGTGCGCGAAGCGATCGACTACGAGATCAAGCGTCAGGTCGAGCTGATCGAATCCGGCGGCAAAGTGGTGCAAGAGACGCGGCTCTTCGATCCCGATCGCGGTGAGACCAGAAGCATGCGCTCGAAGGAAGACGCTCACGACTACCGCTATTTCCCGGAGCCCGATCTCCCGCCGCTGCAGCTTTACGATGCGCAAATCGACGCCGTCGCCAAGGTACTGCCGGAGTTGCCCCGAGCGAAGCTCCAGCGCTTTCAAACCGCCTTCGGCCTGCCCGCGTACGACGCGAAACTCCTCTGCGCGGACAAGCCCCTCGCGGATTTCTTCGAGTCCGTGGCCGCGCACTACAACGACTACAAGAAGATCTCCAACTGGTGCCACGGCGAGCTCTTGCGGTTGATCAACGAGAGCAACGTGACGCTGCAGACGTTGAGGCTCACGTCGGTGCAATTCGCGTCGCTGCTCGCTGAGGTCGACAAAGGAACCCTCTCCAACAACGCCGCGAAGGGCGTGTTGGCGGAGATGTTCAAGACCGGAGGGGAGCCGTCCGCGATCATCGCTGAGAAGGGCCTCGCGCAAGTCTCTGATGTCGGTGCCGTGGAAGCCGTCGTCGAGGAGGTGCTGCGCAAGAACGCCAGCGAGGTCGAGAAGTACAAGGCGGGGCAGCAGAAGGTTTATGGGTTCCTGGTCGGGCAAGTGATGAAAGCGATGAAGGGCAAAGGGAACCCCGCCCTCGTCAATGAGCTGCTCAAGAAGAAGTTGGGAGAGGCACCGAACTCATGAGCGACACCGTCAAGCTGGGACCCCTCTGGAACCGCACCACCGTGAGCCCGTCCGCGCGCGTGATCAAGCGAATGGGCCGAACCCTCTGCCGCTTCGAAGAGTTGAAGCAACTGCGGCTCACCGAGTACATCGCGCCCTTTGAAGAGGAGCAGCTCCTCAACGCGCATCCCGAAGTCGAGAAGGCCGCCAGGGCCGCTGAGCTCTGGGCAGATCTGAAGGACGGAAGAGCGCTGCTCGTCTTCACCCTCGATCAAGGAGGCCTCCTCCTGTCGTTGGCGAGCCAAGTCTCAACCGCCACCGGGGCGCCGCTGGTCACCGAGCGCAAGCACCTAGAAACCGCCGCAGCGTAGAGCGCTACGCCTTGCCGTACGCCTGGAAGCACTACGCGAAAAGCACGCCTTGAGGTGACGCTCGCGCCTTCATCACTGAAAGACGTCGGGCTCGGGCTGAAGCAGTCCATCTCGCAGCGTCTCCAGGACGCCGGAGCCTTGGATCTCGTCGTAGACTTTCTTCGCTTCCCCGTGAATCACCGGGTCCGAAGCCTCTTGGCCGAGGAGGGTCTCGACCTGTTGATGCGCCTCCGAGGCGTCCGCGGCGAGGCCCAGCTTCAAGTACACCTCGCTGAGCAGCTCCACCGGCTCGCCCTTGTCCTTGAGCGCGCCCAGCTCCTGCACCCACTTGGCGACTGCCACATAGAGACTCTTCGGGAGATCCACCCGCGCGGCCTCGCGGTCGGCGGGCGGCAACCGCATGTACTTGCTGGTCGCCAGGGGATGCTCGAGCAGTGGCGCGATCTCCGGCAGCGGATTGATCTGATCGTTCAACTGCATCAATCCGTTGGTGGCTTCTATGTAGACGGAGACCCACCGCAGCGCGCGACGCAGACGGTGGATGCCGCCTTCCGTGTCGTTCATGTCGAAGTCGTCCTTCACGACTCCGTCCAGGTGCTTGGCGAGCTCCATTTTCAGCTGCGTGCGATCATCGGCATACCCGGGCCAGTTTGTTTCGGTCACCGCATCCACCACGCGGTTGATCCCTGGGATCTGATCCCTGTTCGCCGGGTTGGGCATCCACTCCTGCTTGATCAGACGGATGGCCTTCGCTTCCGCGCGCTTCTGTTCAAGCTGCAGGTGCTCGACCACCTCAGTCGGCGCCGATTTCTCCAGCGCGAGCTTGACCAACCCGCGGTATAGGCTGACCTGTCCGAGCTGATCTTCGAACTGCTCCGAACGCGCGCGGAGCTTCTCGAACGGCTCTCCGTATTGACCGCGGTACATCCGCATCTGCCCTTCGAGCAAGAAGACCTGACGGCGGAGATCCTGCGTCATCATCAGATCCAGCAGCTTTCCTGCGTCCTGTGGCTCCTGGAGGATGGCATCCTCAATGATCTTCGCGATCGTCAGGATGCGCTCCGCCGGG
>JBQTKE010000024.1:0-6521 GCA_052386435.1 Myxococcaceae bacterium | reverse complement strand
CGGATTGCAGAAGCAGGTCCACCCGCACGCATTGCGTCACTCTTTCGCCACCCACCTGCTCGGAAGCGGCGCGGACATTCGGAGCATTCAGGAGCTGCTGGGCCACGCCAGCTTGTCGACGACCCAGCGCTATACGCATGTCAGCCTGACCCAATTGCAGGCTGTTTACGACAAGGCGCATCCGCGGGCCTGAGGGAGTTGCCCGCTCGGCACGGCTTGAGCTGACGGCTCAACGCGCAGGTCCAGCCAGGACACTGTCCGGCATTTTTCAGCGCGAGTGCCGAGGTTCACCCTTCTTCACACCTCTATCGGTGGCCAGCGCAGAGCAGGCTTGTTAGATCGCCGCCCATGTTTCATGGCACGACGATCATTTGTGTTCGCCGCGGCGACCGCGTGGTCATCGCGGGCGACGGTCAGGTCACCCTCGATAAGACAATCATGAAAGGCACCGCGAAGAAGGTGCGGCGGCTGGGCGATGGGAGCGTAGTGGCAGGCTTCGCGGGAGGTACCGCGGATGCCTTCACCTTGTTCGAGCGCTTCGAGGCCAAGCTGAAAGAGCACCAGAAGAACCTCGCGCGGGCGTGCGTGGAGTTGGGTAAGGATTGGCGCACCGACCGGTTCCTGCGGCGTCTCGAGGCGCTGCTCGTGGTCGCGGACAAAGAGAAGACATTCATTCTCTCGGGCGCGGGCGACGTGGTGGAGCCGGACCATGGAGTCGCGGCGGTTGGCTCAGGAGGCTCGTATGCGCTGGCCGCGGGACGCGCGTTGCTCGCTCACACGCAGATGTCCCCGAAGGAGATCGCGCAGACAGCTCTGGGGATCGCGGCGGACATCTGCATTTACACGAACACCAACGTGACCTTCGAGGAGCTCTGAGTCATGGCGAGCGATGAGCGCAGCACCCAGGGCTTCACACCTCGGGAGATTGTCGGAGAGCTGGACCGCTACATCGTCGGTCAGGCCGCGGCGAAGCGCGCGGTGGCGATCGCACTGCGGAACCGCTGGCGGCGACAGCGCGTCAAGGATGATCTTCGCGATGACATCTATCCCAAGAACATCATCCTCATCGGACCCACGGGAGTAGGGAAGACCGAGATAGCGCGCCGTCTTGCGAAGCTGGCGCAAGCGCCATTCGTCAAAGTGGAAGCGTCGAAGTTCACCGAGGTCGGTTACGTCGGTCGTGACGTGGAATCGATGGTTCGCGATCTCGTGGAAGCCGCGATCGCTCTGGTGCGTGAGGAGGAAACCGAAAAAGTCCGCGCCCGCGCCAAGGAGCGCGCGGAGGAAAGGCTGGTGGAGTTGCTGTCAGGCCCCTCAGGTGCACCTGCTGCGCCTTCCTTCGGCTTCGCCCCTGCTCCGCCGCCTCCCTCGCTCAACCTGTCTGACCGCGAAAAGCTGCGCGCGCAGCTTTTCGCCGGGACGCTGGACGATCGCGAAGTCGACGTGGATGTCTCCGAGAGCAACCAGGCTTTCATGCGCAACTTCACCGGCCAGGGGATGGAGGAGATCGGCATCAACCTTCAGGACTTCTTCAAGAACATGCCGGGCATGAACCGCACTCGGAAGCGGCACGTGCGCGTCCCAGATGCGCTGAAGCTGCTCGAGCAGGAAGAAGCTGCCAAGCTGGTCGACATGGAGAACGTCAACCGCGACGCGGTGGCTCGCGCGGAGACCGCTGGGATCATCTTCATCGACGAGATCGACAAGATCGCCAGCCGCCAAGGTGCGCAGAGCGGTGGGCCGGAAGTCTCACGAGAAGGGGTACAGCGGGACATCTTGCCTATTGTCGAAGGCAGCACGGTCACCACCAAGTACGGCCCGGTGAAGACGGACCACGTGCTGTTCATCGCGGCGGGTGCGTTCCACGTCTCCAAGCCCTCGGACTTGATTCCGGAGCTGCAAGGCCGCTTCCCCATCCGCGTGGAGTTAGAACCCCTCAGTGGCGACGACCTCGTGCGCATTCTGAAGGAGCCGAAGAACTCATTGCTGCGCCAGTACACCGCGCTGCTCGCGACCGAGGATGTTCGGCTTCACTTCGCGGAAGACGCGATCGCGGAGATCGCGCGCATCGCTCAGAGCGTGAACGACCGCGGCCAGAACATCGGCGCGCGGCGACTGCACACCGTGATCGAGCGGCTGCTCGATGAAGTCTCTTTCGGAGCGACAGAGCTCACGAACACAGACGTTCACATCGACGCCGGCTACGTCCGGGAGAAACTCTCCGAAGTCGTGAAGGACGAGGACCTCTCCCGTTACATCCTCTGATCCTGCTGTGAGATCTTGAGCGTCAGAGACCTCCTCGTGCGCGTCATTCTCTGAGTTTCGCCAAAATTGCGAGGGAACGGACGGGATCCGCGATGCACTTCGGGCGCTCGACGAGCTTTAGCTCTGCCGAGTTAGCGCGAGCTTCCTGTTGCTCGACTCGCACAGGTCGCGGAGTCCCTGCTTGTAAGCGCGCGTTATCGGGTCTTCTCGCGATTCAGCTGTCCGAAGTGGTGCTGCCGACGAGGGCCCGGCTGCGGTAAGAAGCCGCGCCATGGGTCAGAACCAAGAGATGATGGATCGCGCGAAAGCGCACCTGCTGCAGAACTACAGGCAACAACCGATCTGCCTGGAGCGCGGAAGCGGCGTCAAGGTTTGGGACTCGGACGGCAAGGCGTACTTGGATCTGCTCGGGGGGATCGCCACCTGCAGCCTGGGGCACTGCCATCCCGAAGTGACCGCCGCGCTCAAGGCACAAGCCGACAAGCTGTGGCACGTGTCCAACGTCTTCTACACGCGTCCGCAGATCGAGCTCGCCGAGCGGCTCTGCACGGCGTCCAATCTCACTCGAGCGTTCTTCTGCAACTCCGGCGCGGAGGCGAACGAGGCGCTGATCAAACTCGCGCGTCGCCACCAGAACGAGAAGGGCCGCCACGAGATCATCTGCTTCGAGAATTCCTTCCACGGTCGAACGCTGACCACGGTCTCCGCGACAGGTCAGCCGAAGTACCAGAAGGGTTTCGAGCCGCTGACGCCTGGCTTTGTCCACGTGCCCTACGGTGAGCTCGCCTCGGTCGAGAAGGCGATCAACGCAAAGACGGCGGCGATCTTGGTGGAGCCGATTCAGGGTGAAGGTGGCGTGCGCGTGGCGCCGGCCGGTTTTCTCAAGGCGCTCCGAAAACTGTGCGACGAGCAGGGTCTGCTATTGCTTATCGACGAAGTCCAGACCGGAATGGGCCGCACGGGTAGGCCCTTTGCCTACCAGCACGAGGGCATTCTCCCGGATGCGTTCTCGCTGGCGAAGGCGCTGGGGAACGGCGCTCCCATCGGCGCGATGATCTGCCAGGAAGAGGTAGGGAAGAGTCTGCCCAGCGGAACCCACGGCTCCACGTTTGGCGGAAACCTGTTGGCGGCGGCCGCGGCGAATGTCGTCGCGAAGATCGTGTTCGATCCCAAGACGCTCGAAGAAGTGCGCTCCAAGGGAGAGCACTTAATGACGAAGGCTCGGGCGCTCCAGGAACGAAAGCCGGACCAGATCGCCACCGTGCGCGGCATGGGACTGTTGATGGGCCTGGAGATGAAGGTGGATGCAGGTGAGTTGGTCGCTCGGTGCCGAGACAGGGGTCTGCTCGTGAACCTCGCTGGCGAGAAGACTGTTCGCTTCGCGCCGCCGTTTGTCGCCACCCTGGCCGAGCTGGAAGAAGGAATCGCGCTGTTCGAGAGCGCGTTGGTTTGACCCTCCTTCGTCGGAGTTCCTACAATTCCTGGCCTTGAGTCAGGGAGAAACCATAGCCGGTCTGGGGGGTAGGGACGACTACGTGGGCGTCGTGCCTGGCGTGGATCCGGTTCGGTTGGAGCTGAGCCCGGAAGAGTGCTCGGTGCTCGCGTGCGTCGGGCGCGCTTGCCAAGTCGCGGAGGCGATTGAGCGCACAGGGCTCGAGAGCTCCAAAGCGGTCTCCGTCTTGGTCGACCTGAAGACCAAGGGCGCGATTCAGTCCGTGGCCACGCCGCCGCCGGTCGCGCCGCGTTCATCTGTTTCGCGAGCCAGCTCGTCTTCAGCGGGGGCATCGTCGAGCGGCAAGGTCGCCGACGCGGCGAGCCTCGAGGACGTGGAGCTCCCCGCGGATCGCAAGGCGGAGATCCTTGCACTCGAGTCGAAGCTCGACACGCTCAACCACTTCGCGCTGCTGGGCGTGCCTGTCGGCGCCTCGGCGGAGGACGCGCGCAAGGCGTACTACGAGCTGTCGCGCCGTTTTCATCCAGACCGTTTTTATGGAAAGAACCTGGGCAGCTTCCGCACGCGAATCGACCGCATCTTTCGCAAGCTGACCGAGGCGTACAACACACTGACCACTCCGGCGGCGCGTCGCACCTATGAAGACGCGAATCCCGAACTGAAGCCCGCGGCGAAAGCGTCGGCGCCCTCCTCCACGCCTCGGCCCCGTTCGGCGGAGGACGACGCGCGCGACGCGGAACGGCGGGCTCGATTCGCGCGCCACCCGTACTTGGCGAAGGCCAACCGCAGCAACGAGCTGATTGGCCGCGCCAAGGCGGCTTTGGCGAAAGGCGATCCCGCGAAGGCCTACACCGACCTCCACATGGCGTCGCAAATGGACCCTCGCAACAGCGAGGTGACCAAGCTTCTGGACGAAGCGAAGCGGAAGAACGACGCCAGCCGGAGCGATGTGGAGCTGAAGAAGGCGGAACAGGCCGAACAAGACGGCGACATTGCCGCGGCGGCGACGGGTTACCGGGTGGCGGCGGGGATGGATGCTCGGAATGCGCGGGCTGCCTACAAGGCGGCTCAGCTGATGGTGCGGGTGAGCTCGGATCCTCGGGACACCAAACCGCTCGCCCAGCGGGCAGTCGAAGTGGACCCAACGAATGCCGACTATAAAGTCCTCCTGGGCAAGATCCTGTTGCAGGTGGACATGAAGGCGCAGGCGAAGCGGCAGTTCGAAGAAGCGATCAAGTTGGCCCCGAACCACGAAGAAGCCAAAAAACACCTCAAGAAGATGCGGTGGCCGTTCTAGCGTTCTGAGCTCAAACCATGGCCGACCGCGAACTCGTCATCGGCATCGATCTCGGCACGACCAACAGCGTGGTCGCGACCGTCTCGGGCAATCAGCCTGCCGTCATCAAGAACCGCACGGGTCAGAACCTGACGCCGTCCGTGGTCGCGCTCACCAAGGCGGGGAAACGGCTCGTCGGCCAGATCGCCAAGCGTCAGGCCATCACCAACCCGCAGGAGACGATCTACGCGGCGAAGCGGCTGATCGGCCGCAAGTTCTCGTCGCAGCAAGTTCAGGACGCGCTGAAAGTCCTGCCGTACCAAGTTCAGTGCGGAGAGCACGACGACATCCGCGTGCGACTTGGCGGCAAGGACGTCTCGCTGCCGGAGATCTCCGCGATGGTGCTGCTCGAGCTCAAGCTCGACGCGGAGGCGTTCTTCGGCCGGCCGGTGAACAAGGCGATCGTCACGGTGCCCGCGTACTTCAACGACGGTCAGCGCCAGGCGACGAAAGACGCGGGAAAGATCGCTGGCCTGGACATCCTCCGCATTCTCAACGAGCCCACCGCGGCCGCACTCGCTTACGGCTTTGGTAAAAACGTCAGCGGGAAGCTCGCGGTCTTCGACTTAGGCGGCGGCACGTTCGACGTCTCCGTTCTTGAAGTCGGGAACAACGTTTTCGATGTGATCGCCACCGGCGGCGACAGCTATCTCGGCGGAGAAGATTTCGACAACCGCATCATTGAGTGGCTGGTCTTCGGTTTCGCGAAGGAGCACGGCGTCGATCTTCGCAAGGATCGGATGGCGCTGCAGCGTCTGAAAGACGCGGCGGAGAAGGCGAAGATTGAGCTCTCCTCGGTCAAAGAGTCCCAGGTGAATTTACCGTTCATCTGTACGCCTCCCGGCGGCGGCGCGGCGTTGCATCTGCAGCGCGCGCTCACGAGAGAGAAGTTGGAAGAGCTCACCGGCGACCTTTGCGAACGCACGCTCACGCTCTGCGAACAGGTCTTGGGCGAGGCCGGCGTCAAGGCGTCGGATCTCAAGGAGGTCATCCTCGTTGGAGGAATGACCCGCATGCCCCGCGTGGTGGAGAGCGTGAAGAAGTTCTTCAAGCGCGAACCCTGTAAAGGCGTGCACCCCGATGAAGTTGTGGCATTGGGTGCGGCGGTCCAAGCGTACGCGCTGACCTCCGACGGGGAGGAGAGGGAGCAGGTGCTGCTGCTCGACGTCACCCCGCAGAGCTTGGGCGTGGCGATCGCCGGCGGTTACGTGCGGAAGCTGATCCCCAAGAACACCACCGTGCCCACCTCGATGACCGAGATCTTCAACACGTCGAAGGAGAATCAGACGACGGTGAAGATCATGGTGCTGCAGGGCGAGCGTGAGCTGGCCCACGAGAACGAGTTGTTGGGCGAGTTCATTCTCACCGGCCTTCGTCAGGCGCCGCGGGGTGACGTGGAGATCGAGGTCACGTTTGAGATCAACTCCGAAGGCATCGTCTCCGTCGCCGCGCGCGACAAGGAGACCG
>JBQTKE010000023.1:0-1736 GCA_052386435.1 Myxococcaceae bacterium | reverse complement strand
TGATCTCTTCGCCGGCGACGCGCCAGTCGGAGAGGCGGTAGCTGCAGTGGGCGAGGATTCGGTCCAGTCGATCAAAGCTGCGCGGATCGCCGACCCTGCCGTTGATCTCCGTCACGCAACGTTCGATCTCTTCGCGCACCACCTCGTTGCGTTCCGCGAGCTCGCGCAGGCGCCGCTTGACCACTTCCTTCTCGCGGTTGCGCTCGACCCGCTTCTTCTGATCTGTCTCCGTGCGGTGAGGCAGGTGCTCAATCGCCGTGACGATGGACTGCAGCTCCACGAAGTCCGGGTTGTCACCGCCCAGGCGCTTCTCCACCGCCTCCATTCCCAACGTGAGGACGTGACCGTATTGACGGGGAGAGACGGGGAAGGCGTGGTTGAAGTAGTCGACGAAGAACGCGCCCGACTCGAAGCGCAGCTTGAATTCGCCGCGCTCCAGGACCACCCCGTACTGGTCACCGAGAATCGGCAGGAGCACCTTGTCTTCGAGCTCCTCCTTCACGGGATCCCAGTCGATGTCGAACGTGGTCGCGTAGATGGACGACGCGCCGTTCTCCAGCACGTCCAGCCAGAGCGCGTTGCCCGAATCGATGCCCATGTGGTTGGGCACGTAGTCCAGCACCTGGCTCATGTTGTGTTTCTTGAGCGTCTCGCAGAGGGCTGAGTGATCCGCCTCCGTCCCGAGCTCCGGATTTATGGTCTGGTGATCGATGCAGTCGTAGCCGTGCATCGAGCCGGGCGTCGCCTTGAGATACGGCGAGGTGTAGAGATCGCTCACGCCCAAGCGGGCCAAGTAGGGCACGAGCTGACGCGCGTGCTCGAACGTGAAGTCTTTGTTGAGCTGGACTCGGTACGTCGCGAGCGGGGTGCGACGTTGCGCGATGAGGCGGGCGCGCGTCTCGTTAAAGAGCGCGTCAACCTGCTGAGGATCCGGTTGAGGCTTCGAGTCCAGCTGAGACTTCGAATCCGGCAGTGATTTCGGCTGCGTTTCTGCGTCACCCATTCGTGGATCAGGAAGTATTCAGTCTTGGCCCATTGCGTAAGGTCGAAGGCGAGAGAACGACCGCTGCATGACGCTTCAAGCCGATGAGGCTCGAGTTCGCGCCGCGGGAAACAGACGCGCACTGTTCGGAATTCTGACGCCCGCAAAAAGCAGAGGGCCGCCGAAGCGGACCCTCGCGGTGAGTCAGAAGGTGCGTGTTCTCAGCTGAGCTGCTTGTTCACGAGCTTGGTCATCTCAAACATGGTGACCGTCTTCTTCCCACCGAAGACCGCCTTGAGCTTGTCGTCGGCGTTGATGTTCCGCTTCTCCTTCGGGTCCTGGAGCTGGTTCTTCTTGATGAACGCCCAGAGCTTCTTCACGACCTCAGTACGGGGCAGCGGCTTATCGCCAACGATCTCTGCGAGAACGTCCGAAGGCTGCATCGCCTTCATGAACGCGGCATTCGGCTTCCGCTTACCGGCAGACTTCTTCGCAGCAGGCTTCTTCGCGGTCTTCTTAGCGGCCATTCGGTTTCTGTCTCCTCCCCTCCAGGGGGACGTTAACGGTTGCTCCGTCGAGCAATCCGTCGTTGCCTCGTAGCAAAGGCTCAGAGGGAAAAACAGCGTTTCGAGCAAATTCCCCCTCGAGAACTCACTTTTCTCCCTCTGAGCCTTTGCTACGAGGCAACGACGGATTGCTCGACGGAGCAACCGTTAACGTCCCCCTGGAGGGGAGGAGACAGAAACCGAATGGC
>JBQTKE010000022.1:0-3262 GCA_052386435.1 Myxococcaceae bacterium | reverse complement strand
ATCGGGAACCGAAGGCTATTGGTCTCGGAGAACTGCTCTCCCTCCGCGGTCTTCCAGAATAGCTGAGCGCAGGGAGGCTGTGGGGAGGCGGAGACCCTCAACTCCAATACGAGAAACTTGGGAATGGTGTGGAGCTTCTTCTGAAGAACAAAGGCGGGGTCGGTGCCAATGGCGCTGAAGGCAGGACCTGGGCCGCTGCCCTCGGCCGCGGCCACGTGCTGCGCGCCCTTCGCGCGCAGGGGTGACTCCACGTCCACCAGCACGGTCCCCACGCGCTCGCCATTGAGAATGAGCGCATCACCTTCTTCGCGCGCGGCGGAGGCCAGGAAGTGCGCATAGACATTCCCTTCGTCGAAGATCCGGGCCTCGATGAATTTGGATGAGCTCGTTGGCTCGGGCGTCGTCTCAGCGATACGAGCCGGGCGACGAATCGCCAGCGCGGCTGAGCGACGAACGACGCGTTGAACCTGTTTGAGCGCGCTCAGGTGGCGTCGCGGTGGAGGCGCGGATAGGGAGAGGGGACGCAGCTCGGGAGACTCGCCGGTAAACTTGCCCGCGCGACGGGCCAACGCACGTGCCAACACGAAGCGGTACGTGTCCGGAGAGTATTCGCTGAGCGCGATCTCGCGAGCCCGCTTGCCCATCTCCAGACTGGTGTTGGCGTCGGCCAACGTCAGCAGCGCACGGGTCCACTCCTGAGTGGTGTCGGCGAGGAAGCCAGAGACGCCGTGGCGAATTGCTTGGCGATAGGGCGCAGTGGGCGACGCGACCACGGGCACGCCGCAGACGCCGGCTTCGAATACTTTGAGGGCACTCTTCGAGTCGGCGAAGTCGTTCAGCACCTCGATGGGGGCGATCAGTGCTCGGCAACGCGCCATGAGCCACGGATAGGTGTGGTAGTCCTCCAGCTGCAACCGCGCGACGCGCTCCTGGAACGGAACGAGGGGTTTAGGCAACTCGACCGGACCGCAGAGAAGGAGCGAGAGTTCCTGGCGCTGTCGCAGCACTTCGACCAACGCGTCGGTCGTTCGCGCGAAGTCTCCGTCATGCGTGTTCGAACCGCTCATGTATCCAATGAACGGAATGCGCTGAAGGACCGGTCGCATGGTGTAGATCGCGCGGGCCACGTTGATATGCGTGCGCGAGAGCAGGTTGGGATGCACCAAAGCCGTCTTGCCCAGGTCCTCGACGTAGCGCGCGATGGTGGGCGTGGACGCAATGGTGAAGTCCGCCTGTTCAAGCGTGTTGCGCAGCGCGGGGAACTGTCCCCGGTAAGTGCTGATTTCGTGTTCTGTCAGCCGGGAAAGGAACGGGATCAACTTCTCCGAGCCGGGATGGAAGATGAGATCGTCGATGTCGAAGGCGAGGCCGGCTCCCGCTTTTCTCGCGGTCTGGACAATCTTCTGAACCTGCACGTTCCAGTCGAGTCGGAAGAGGACGATCAAGGAGTACTGGGGAATCTGCTCAAGGAGCTCCGGCGTGCCGACTTGGGCGATGTTCGCGACAATGCCCGCTTCACGGAGCTGCTGGCAGGCGTTGAGGACGCGGTAACGGTACGACGCGCTCTCGCGGCTGGCGACGTAGAGCACCCGCAGACGAGAGAGCGGCGCCTGCTCTTCAAAGCGGGTAGCGCGTTCCGTCTCCAACACCTGGTGCAGCTTCTTCGTCTTGTCTTGCAGCGCCTTGATCTCCGCCGACTGGGAGGTCGCTTGCGCTTCGCGCTTGGTCAGCGCCTGATGGTACTTGTTCAGCTCCTCATGCAGTTTGCTGGCCTCTTCGGTCTGCTTGCCCAGTTGCCGGTGAAGTTGGTTCATCGTGATCTCTGCTTGTTTCAAGGCGACGGCGAGGCTTTCGCGAACGGGTGAGGCAGAGGGCGGCGGGACAGTCTGTGAATCCTTCAGCGTCGCCCACTGTGAAGGGACAGCACGCACGATGAATTGGTACGTGTTGCTGTTCGGGCTCTGGTCGAGGAAGTCGACGAGCGGCTGGGGCAGGCGAGTGAGGTCGGTCTTGAATTCGGTGTGAGGCGGGTCGATGCGGACGCGGTCGACGATGGCCGCCGCGTAATCCGCGGACTTGAATAGCGAGAGAACATCCTCCTCGCCGAAGAACTGCACGTGGGTTGCGTCGAGCAGGCCTTCCGGAGAGCGGGGGAAGCGACCCTGCGCCAGCTCCGCCAAGACGGAAAAATGGGTGACGTTGGGAATGGAAGCGAGGAGGACCCCGCCCTTGCTCAGCAGCTTGGAGAGCTTGCGCAGCACTTCGTCGGGATGGGGGAGGTGCTCGATCACGTCCGCGGCGACGATGACATCAAACGTGCGTTCCTTGAGCGGCCCTTCGATGAGCTGGGTGATGTCGCCGACGATGACTTCTTCGCACTGGGCTTTGGCGTGCTCCGCCCATTCCGGATCAATTTCAACGCCGACGACGCGGCACTGCCGGTGCGTCTTCATCGCGTACGAGAACGAGCCGTGAGCACAGCCGACTTCAAGCACCAGGCTGCCTTCGGGGAGCAACGGAAGGAGCTTGCCCCATGACGATTCAGGGGCCGGGTTCATTGCGCCTTCATTCACGTAGCGTTGGTCGCTCGACGTCATGTGGAGTGTCCCGGATTTGCGGTTTTAAAAGGGCGGCGTCCATACCAAATTCACCGCAAATGGCCTACCTCGCCCCAAGGGGCTGACACAGGACGCGAAGCCACCGCCGTCTCGCGCGGCTCGCGGGGTCTGAACGCGCGAGAACTTCGCGGTAAATCCGCTCCAGCGCGTCTCGCTTTGGCCAATGTTCGACACGCTCGGCGGAACGGCGGACGAGCGTCTGGCGCAGACCGTTGTCTGTCAAGAGCCTGGACATGAGCGCGGCCAGCTCTTCAGGCGACCCCCGTTCAACATAAAGCGCGGCGTCTCCCAACCATTCCGAGGCCGAACCCTCTCTGAGCGCAATGACTGGAGTGCCATCGACCAACGCTTGCAGGATTTGAGCGCCTTGAAGCTCGCCGCTGGAGAGATCGATGAATGCGACGGGAGCGGTCCGCGGGTCGTTCGGGCCGACCTTGCAGCCGGCGAGCGCCTGAGCGGTCATGATCACTGTGCGGTTGTGAAACGGTGCCGTCCCGAGCTCCGCATGAAAGAGGGGCGCTGGCGCCGCCCAGCTTCGTCGCTGCGGGGGAAGCGTAGGATGAACCACGTAGTGACGGAGGCCAATCAATCCCAATTCTCGCAAGACGAGACGCGCGGCGTGCTGAGACGGGACGATCACGGCT